>JAAYDD010000141.1 GCA_012729435.1 Desulfobulbus sp. | reverse complement strand
TCGTTATCAGGAAGGACATCGGGCAGATGCCCCTGTAAGCTCCCTCAAATATCATGGTCTGCAGCAGCCGGAAAAAGAGAGGACACGGGCACAGGCAGTCACGAAAAACATTCAAGCAAAAACAGTGCAAGAAATACAGGAAGCTCTCTTACTAAAGAGGTTTTCATGAAAAATTTGACCATTTATTTTTGGTCGCGTACACTGTGAGCATATTTTCATTCATGATCCTATACGTTGTGAAAGGATCGTTTTTCAGAAGAGGAACCCGGTGGATAAAAGCTGAATCAAAAGTTCCGATCTGAAGATATCACCCTCAGATACTCAGCGATTCACCGATACTGTTGATCAAGACCTGCAGAAAAGGAGGGTACCATGATCACTCTGGTTGAAACCGACATCACGACCATGAAGGTTGACGCTATTGTCAATGCCGCAAATGAGACCCTTTTGGGCGGAGGCGGTGTTGATGGTGCCATCCATCGTGCCGCCGGTCCGCAACTCCTGGAAGAGTGCCGAACCATCGGCGGCTGTAAAACCGGTGAAGCCGTCATAACAAAAGGGTACAATCTCCCTGCCAGACATGTCATTCACACTGTCGGCCCCATATGGAGAGGCGGCAACAATAACGAGCCCGCTCTGCTGGCCGGGTGTTATCGCAGTTGTCTGGAGCTGGCTGTACAGCACAATATCGAATCCATTGCCTTTCCTGCAATCAGCTGCGGCGCCTACGGATTTCCTCTGGATGAAGCCGCCGACATTGCTGTTGACACCATCCAGTCCTTTCTCAACCGGAACGGAAAACCCAAAGAGGTTTTTATTGTCTGTTTTCAGCCACAGGTTAAATTTGCCTTTGCCCAGGCCATCCGCGGACTGGAAGAATAATTCTAAAACGCTCTGTAACCATACCCGCCAATTACCGGACCTCGCTCTTTTCAACAGTTGACCGGGCAGACAGAAAGTTTTTCCGCATCGCCTGTCTGCCCGCTTGTGTTCCATAAAAGCCGGATACTCATGCCGACTTGTTATCGCGTATTCAGTAAATTCAAGAGAACCGGCACTCTGGCTCCTCCCGGTATTCTTTTCAAATACCTTTTGTTCCGAAAGTACGTTAAAGTAGCCGGAACAGATTGATCCACCGGATACATACTACCAGCCCCCTCTTCAAAACTCTGTTTCTCTTTTCGTCTGCAAGGAGATGCCATGCGCATAGGAATCGATGTTGGCGGCACTCAAACCGACGGCGTACTTATTGACGGCGGTCAGCTGCTTGCCGCAGCCAAAACCCCTACCAACCACGACAATCTGCTCGAATCGATCAGCCGGGTGCTGCACACGATTCTTGCCGATCAGGATCCTTCCCGGGTACAGACCCTTAACCTAAGCACCACGCTCACCACCAACGCCATTGTTACCGGGAAAACCGAACCGGTGGGCATGCTGGTGGTCGGCGGCCCGGGAATCTCAACCGGCTATTACCGCATAGGTGATCACTACCATCAGATCTACGGCAGTCTTGACCACCTTGGAACAGAGACCTCGGCACTTGATGAAGCCGATCTTGAGAAGGCAATCGCCTCCTGTTGCAACCAGGGGGTCAAATGCTTTGCTGTTGCCTGCAAGTTTTCACCGCGCAACCCCGGCTATGAGAACCGTATCCGGGAAAAACTAGATGGCCGCGCGGACTTTATCACTCTTGGCCATGTGATTTCCGGACAACTCAACTTCGGTCGCCGCATTCATACCGCCTACTACAACTCGGCTGTATGGCGGCTTTTTGACCGCTTTGCCAAGGCATTAACCGCCAGTCTCAAGGGCTTCTCCCTTGAAGGTGTTGAAATCAACATTCTCAAGGCTGACGGCGGCACCATGCCCCTGGTCCGTGCCCTGGAAACACCGGTACAGTCCATCTTCTCCGGCCCTGCAGCCTCTGTCATGGGAATCCTTGCCGCCACTCCCGTTGAAGAGGATGTCCTGATGCTCGATATCGGTGGTACCACAACGGATATCGCCCTTTTTGCCGGCGGTGCACCCCTGCTGGAACGGGAGGGCATATCCATTGAAGATCGCCCCACTCTGGTTCGTGCCATTCATGTGGAATCCATCGGGATCGGCGGAGACTCCCTTGTTCATATTGACAACGGGAAGGTTGCGGTCGGTCCGCAGCGACTCGGCCCCTGCATGGCTGCCGGCGGTGAACAGCCCACCATCATGGATGCCTTCAATGTTCTGGGACGTGCCGCCTTCGGAGCCACCGACCGTTCTCTGGCAGGCATGACAACACGAGCCGGAGAGCTGGGCTGTTCTGCTGAACAGCTTGCTGAGACAGTTATCAGCACTGCGGTGGAGACACTGGCAACGGCAATTGAGCAGCTGATCTTCAAGGTCAACCGCAAACCGGTGTATACGATCCATGAGATACTCACCAGCCGGGAGATCCGACCGACCAGACTGATTGTCATCGGCGGACCCGCTGCTGTCTTTCAGGAGCCCCTTACCAAACGACTGAGGCTGGAGGTGATCGTTCCCTCTCTGCATGGTGTTGTCAATGCCATTGGCGCCGCCCTCACCCGAACGACCAGTCATCTCAACCTGACCGCTGACACATCACGTCGCAAGCTATCGGTGCCCATGCTTGGTATCTTCGAATCTGTTCCCCGGAAATTCAGCCTTGATGATGCCGTGACAGAGGCCAGAAGACTGCTCATCAACGATCTGGCAGAGTCCGGCATCAGGATTGACGATCAGGAGGTGCAGATAACCCAGGCCGATTCCTTCAACATGGTTGACGGCGGTTACACCAGCGGTAAAAATATCCGGGTCGTTGCACAGGTGCGGCCGGCGGTGGTGACCCACCTGGCTGATGCACCGGCAACACTTCTTAAAGTATGCTGATCTCCAACCACATTCACACTCTCTACTCAATCAGGTGCGATCATGCTGAAAGCCCCCTCTTCTCTTGGCGTTATTTTTTTCCCGGCCTTTGACTGGGCCATATCCCCAACGCATCCGGAGCGGGAAGAACGACTTCTCTACACCCAGGATCAGTTCCGGGAAGAGGGCCTGTTTGATATCGAGGGAATCAGTGAACACCGTCCTCTGTATGCCACTGACCTCGATATTATGCGGGCTCACTTCTGTTTTCCGTCTGTATCGGCGGTCTGTACCGAATCACACCGCATCTCCGCCGGTGGCGCCATTCAGGCGGCACGGCTCGTCTTTGAACAGGAAACCCGCCGGGCATTCGCCCTTGTCCGCCCGCCCGGTCACCACGCAATGAAAGTCGTGCACGGCAATCGGGGATTCTGCAACATCAACATTGAAGCTGTGATGGTCGAATGGATTCGCGAACATTACGGCCGTAAACGGATTGCCATTGTTGATACCGACTGCCACCATGGTGACGGTACGCAGGATGTGTACTGGCACGATCCGGATGTGCTGTTTATCTCCCTTCATCAGGACGGACGCACCCTTTACCCCGGCTCGGGTTTTCCCTACGAAAACGGTGGTCCCCGGGCCCTTGGAAAGACCGTGAACATCCCCCTGCCGCCACGGACTTCTGACGAGGGCTACCTCTATGCCATTGAAGAGGTGGTGCTCCCCATTCTTGCCGACTTCAAACCCGATCTGGTCATCAACTCCGCCGGCCAGGACAACCACTACACAGACCCCATCACCAACATGCAGTTTTCCGCACAGGGGTATGCCCGGCTCAACGAACTTCTTGAGCCTGACATAGCGGTTCTGGAGGGCGGTTATTCCATCAAAGGGGCGCTCCCCTATGTCAATCTGGGAATCTGCCTGGCCATGGCCGGCTGCGACTATTCAGGTATACGCGAGCCTGATTACAATCCGGCTGCCTTGCGTGAATCACCTGATCTCATGGACACAATCAGGCAAACCTGCTCCTATGTGCTGGAGAGTTACCACCATCCGCCCATGGGCGACTTTGAAAAACAGGGGGCATACTTCATCCGTGAGCGGAGAATCTACTACGACACCGAAGGGATTCTGGAAAATCAGCGGGAAGAGCTGAAGGATTGCGAAAACTGCCGGGGATTGCGGCTCATCAAAAGCAGCAGCAGCTATCTCTCAACCTGTCTGGGAGTTGAGCTGCCCATCGACTGCTGTCCGGCGTGCGAACAGGAAGGCTACTCCGCCTTTAACGGCGCCGATAAACACTATGCAGTGGCACAGATACTTGATCAGAAAAACAAGCGTTACCAATACTTGTCCGAGTACTTATCCGCTGCATCTCAGGTATCCGCTGCTCTGGCAATGAACATATTTGCCGGGCGGCGGATCCGTCAGCAGTCAGGCCGCAACCGGAGCAGCAAACCGCCCACCCGTTCTGAAGTCTCCCCGCAGCCGGTCGCCAATGAACAGATGACAGTCACGCGGTCATGGTGGCGGCATACCTTCCAAACAACCTGTGGCGGGCTACGGCCCTGTCAGTCCTTTATCGGGACAGAGAGACTTCAGTCAGTGGTCAGCATGTTCTTCGCTGATCACCTTGAAGACATGCTCAATGGCCACAAAAAGTGCCACGATCTCCGGATCAAAGTGGCTGTTGCTGCTCTCACAGATGATCCTGACCGCCTCCTCATGACCCATGGCCGTTTTGTATACCCGCTTAGAAGTCAGAGCATCGTACACATCGGCAAGAGCCATGAGCCTGCCGCTCAACGGAATATCCTTTCCTTGTAACCCGCACGGATACCCTGTACCGTCCCACTTCTCGTGATGGGTCAGGGCTATTTCACGGGCAGTTTTCAGAAAAGAGGTCTCGTCGGTGAGTCCGGAAGCCTGCTCGGCCCTGGCCAGGGCCTTGGCACCGTACACAGTGTGTTTCTTCATCTCTTCAAACTCTGTCGGCGTCAGACGTCCGGGTTTAAGCAGAATCGAATCGGGTATACCTACCTTACCCACATCGTGAAGCGGAGAGGACTTAAACAGCAGATCCACCTCTTCCGGCTGCAGACGGTAATCAGGATCCTTGTGGTCAAGCAGGAGCTCTGCCATTGCCCGTACATACTTCTGTGTGCGGAAGATGTGGTTGCCGGTTTCCGTATCACGTGTCTCCGCCAGAGAGGCCCAGCCAACCATCGCACAGTCTTTTGCCGCCGCAAGCTGACGCTCTCGCCGGGCAAGGCGAAGCTCCTCACTGCGAAAACGGGTCAGAGCAAGAAGTGCGAAAGAGAGGACAAAGGCAACAGTGACCGGTACCGGAGAAAGAAAGATCTGATACTTGGTCAGCAGAGTAACAGAGCCGCCCGTCACAGCACAGACAATAGCAAACAGTGTCAATCCCGTTGCCCAGGTGGAAAACTGGACAATCATGACCGTTGCCAGGACAACGGCCAGCAGTGCCCCTGCAGCCTGCAACACAGTGGTCCAGACCGGAAGTGAGATGAAATCACCATCAAGCAGGGCACCGACCATGGTGGCATTGACCTCCACCCCGGGCATGTGGCGATCAAGAGGAGTGGCATGGGCGTCCTTCAGACCTTCGGCAGAAGAGCCGATAAAAACAACCGCGCCATGAAACGTCTGCGGAGTAACCGTGCCATCAAGCACGTCTGCAGCTGAGATATAGGGGTAGGTTTTAGCAGGACCCCGAAACCGGACAGCAGTAAAACCATGCTGATCAACCGGAACGGTCGTTCCTGCCACCTTGAGAGCATGAAACCATCTGTAACTCGAATCAACAAGTACACTCTTCTTCTCTTGAGTCAGTAAATAGGTGCTCAGAGCAAACGACGGATAAAAGACGTCCTTATAACGAATAAGAAGAGGTACCCGGCGAAGAACCCCGTCCGTATCCGGCACAGCATTGAGAAAGCCCATCACATCAGCCGCCTGTGCCAGTTCCGGTAAGGTGGCAACAAAACTTTCAGCTGCAGGAAAAGAGGATCGCCCTTCACCCTGCTGGTTGATGACCGTCATACTGACTCCGCTGCCCGGAAGCGCGTGTGCTATTCGATCTCTTTCATCAAACGAAAACATGAGCCCGAAAGAGAAGCGACCGCGCTGCACAACCCGGGAGAGGGCCCAGTCATGATCAAGCATCTCTTCGGGAAGATCGGTTACATCAATGGTCCTGCCAAAATGGGTCTGGAGATCCTGACTGACGAATTTCAGAGACGTACGATCCGGTTCAGCAAAAAGGATATCAACCCCCACAGCATCGGGCTCGCCATCCCGAATTGTGTCAAGTAATCGCGCCACAAGGTGACGCGGCCACGGCCACTGACCGTATCTACCGAGGCTTGCCTCATCAACATCAACAATCAGCACCTTTGCATGGGCAGGTTTCCGGTCGAGACCGTTCAACATGAAATCGTACACCAGCCGGTCAAGCCGGCGTAACGACTCCGGCCCAACCAGGACAAGTGTACCTGCGAGCATGCCGAGCAACAGCCCGACTGTTAAGACTCCCTTATTCGTCTTCCAGGTGGTGCGGTGAAAAAAACGGCGAAGAGACATCGTCGTATTTAGCGGATGATAACTTCAACGCGGCGGTTACGCGATTCAGGAACATTGTCGGCCGTGGGTACCAGGGGCCTGTTCTTTCCGTAGGAGGTGGTTGTGGTGTGGTTCAGATCAACACCGTTCTTGACCAGTAAGGATTGAATGTACTCTGCACGTTGAAGAGATAAATTCTCATTGTAGGCATCTTCACCGACCAGATCTGTATGACCATCGATACTGATGTCCATGGATTCTCTC
>JAAYDD010000140.1 GCA_012729435.1 Desulfobulbus sp. | reverse complement strand
TCAGAAAAACAAAGGGTACGGGTGACGGTGCCTGGCGGAGCTTTCAGGAATCGGTGCTCTTGTCAAGGGTTGCCCTGATCAGATGCTCGGCTGCTGCAAGATTTGCAGTGAGCTCGGTTGGCAGCCCGTGCCGCTTGATGATGGCGGTTGCCGACGTGAAGAAGACAGTAACCTCTCCAGGTACAGACTCGCTGACAAGCACCTTGAGCGGCAGATCAACACCCGCCTGCGGATTGGCAAGCATGAGCGGCGTACCGGCCTTCGGGTTACCAAAGATGATCAGGGTGGTCGGTTCCATGGTCAGGCCCACAGCACTGGCCTCTGCCTGCTGATCAATGGTTGCAAAAACCTTGATGTTCTTTGCTGTAAATGCAGCAAGCAGACGCTGCACAGTCTCGGCAAAAGAGTACGGACTTTTAATGTTGATGATGTCTGATGATGGCATGGGATTTTTCATAGGTACTGTTAACGTTAAACCGGGCTGCAACGCGGCATCGCTTTGGATGAGTGGTTAGAGCTGTGGCTCATATCCTGGAAATCACGACTCCTGCTTCATCTGCGGCAGTAGTGAATAACCGGCAATTCCCGGATAACCGGAGCAGCTACGATAGGTATAATAATGTGTCTGTAGAGACGATTACCCGCCGGGATAGCGCCAAGGCAGTCGCCGTTGGCTGTTACAACGTGGTTATCCGGCCAGGGTAACCGGTCAACTGCATCCCCGTTGGTGTTGTAGACGAACTACTCAATGCCAAGGCAATCCGGTCACCGATGAATCAAACAAATACCGAACTGTCACGAACTCCCCCGGCTTTACCATGGAGCAAACAGACTGTAATTGCCTTTGTTATCGTCAATAATGTAAGCAGGATATACCACCCTCATGTATAGGATTCAATCCCAAGTACAAAAGCCCTGTTGTACATACTACTTTTCGACCATATCTCGACCACATCCGAAACGCATCCGAAACGAAAACTCGAAAAACAGGAATCATCCTGCATCGACGCGGCACACCATTGCCGGATCAGCATCCTGTGGCATGATTTTCCGGTTGTTGTTCCGTCTCTATCAAACTGTTCTGAAACCGCAAACTATCCCGGCAGCGCCGACAGGTACCGCCGCCCCTCTCCATCTTCAGATAAATACACAACGAGCTGTTCGCACTCTGGACTTCAGACCCAACGCAATTTATTATTAAGGCCTTGCATACTGCTCCTGTACCTGATCTTCAGATACCGGGTCCGAAAACAACCAACACAACAGCAACGTGATACCGTGGGATCTTCAGAAGGGAAAGAAAGGCGTGTTCCGGTCCGGATACGCGAGATGGGAGTAGACGACATTGCTCCGGTTTTTCATTTAGGCGAGATGCTCTACACAGCTGACGAGGCGCCCAACACCTATCGGACCTGGGATGTGTACGAGGTGGTGGGGCTTTTTCACAGCGATACGGAGTTCTGCCTTGTGGCAGAGTACGAAGAGCAGATCGTGGGTTTTTTACTGGGAACAACCATCATCAAACCGCATTCCGCCTGGAAGTACGGCTACCTCATCTGGCTGGGGGTGCATCCGGACGTTCAGCGGCACGGTGTTGCTGACAAACTCTTTCAGAAGTTCAAGGATCTGATGCTCGAACGGGGTATTCGCATGCTGCTCGCAGACACCTCGGCGGAAAATCTGAGTGCCCTCCACTTTTTCCGCAAACAGGGGTTCGGACATCCGCACAAGCACATCTATCTCACCCTCAACCTGCACTCTGAGATACAGCGTATGCGCAAACGGAGCGCCGAACAGCCCTCATCCAGAGGGGAAAGGAAAAACGGTCACCGCACCGCTGACCGGACTGAACCCGTGGAAAAGACAGAAACTACCGATTAACCGGACAAAAAGAGCCCGAAGCGGCCTAAGACAAGCTGCGGCCATACCCGTTTTTACCTGTACCACCGTGTCGCCCGCATCTGAACTGCCATGAGGCAATTGCAGACAGCTGACGGGTTTTCTTCAACATCCACCGGATACACAGGCCATGAACCCCTCTTCCCCAGTCAACGCATATTGGAGCCGGTCAGTTGATGAGATCATGGAGACTCTGGAAAGCAGCGCCCAGGGACTGGACTCGTCCACTGCGGCAGCACGTCTGAAAGAGCACGGTGCCAACACGCTGACCGCCGACCACAGCCCTGTCCGGGCTGTGCGCCTGTTTCTTGAGCGGTTCAGCAGCCCGCTCGTCCTCATTCTCATCTTTGCCGCCTCGGTGGCGTTCATAGTGCACGACTGGCTGAACGCCGTGATCGTGCTCGGCATTGTTGTCATCACCGCGGTGCTCAGCTTTATTGTGGAGTTTCGTTCGACACGTGCTGTGGAAAAACTGCAGCAGCAGGTTGCCGTCAGGGCAACGGTCCTGCGTGACGGACAAACACAATCGGTTTCCGTCAAAGACGTGGTACCCGGCGATATCGTCGTTCTGACCGCCGGCAGTCTCATCCCGGGTGACGGGCTGCTCATCGAGGCAAAGGATTTCCACGTGACTCAGGCCCTGCTCACCGGCGAAACCTTTCCCGTGGAAAAACAGCCGGGCATTGTGGCGGAGGATGCGGCTCTTGTTGACCGCAGCAACTGCGTGTTCATGGGGACATCGGTCCGCAGCGGTACGGCCAGGGCACTTGTCGTGCAAACCGGCGCGGCCACACGTTTCGGCCAGATCGCCGGGAAACTGGCACTGCGTACACCGGAAACCGAGTTTGAGCGCGGACTCCGTCATTTCGGCATACTGCTTGTCCGGGTCATGGTGGTGATTGTCCTTGCCATCCTGGCGATCAACATCATCCTCCATCATCCGACCATTGAGACAGTGCTCTTTGCCATGGCCCTTGCCGTGGGTCTGTCTCCGGAAATGCTGCCTGCCATCATGACGATCACCCTGTCGCGCGGGGCAAAGACCATGGCCGGACACGGTGTGATCGTCAAACGCCTGAACGCCATCGAGAATCTCGGCAGCATGGATGTGTTCTGTACCGATAAAACCGGCACCCTGACAAAGGGCGTGGTGGAGCTGGACAGGACACTGGACATAACCGGACAGGACAGTGACCGGGTCATGCAGCTGGCCTGTCTCAACTCCTCCTTTGAGACCGGACTCTCCAATCCCCTGGATGAGGCTGTGATTGCAGCGGCGGTAAAAAGAGGCCTCACCACGCAGGATCATGAGAAGCTGGATGAGATCCCGTATGATTTCACGCGCAAGCGTTTAAGTATTGTTGTCAGGCAGAAAACTGATGGAACCTGCAGATTGATCACCAAGGGAGCCCTGCAGAACGTTCTTGCTGCCTGTGACCGGGTGCAGACAGGTCAGGAAACAGCTCCCCTTGATGAACAGTACACCCGGATCATCCAACAGCGTTTTGCCGACTGGAGCGCCGAGGGCTACCGGGTGCTTGGTGTTGCGCACAAATCCGTACCGGAACAGACCGGACATTACTCACGCGACGATGAAGAGCAGATGATCTTTGACGGTTTTCTCCTCTTCTTTGACCCGCCCGAGGAAAATGTACACGACGTTCTGAACGCTCTTGAGCACCTTGGCGTGCAGCTCAAGATCATCACCGGCGACAACCGTCATGTTGCCCGGCATGTTGCCGAAGCGGTCGGGTTTCAGGTGGAACGCATCATCACCGGCGCCGACCTTGACAGGATGCGGGACGAGGCCCTGTGGCATCTGGCCCCGCAGGTCAACCTCTTTGCCGAGGTTGATCCCAATCAGAAAGAACGCATTATCACCGCATTGCAGAAGACCGGGCACGTGGTGGGCTATCTTGGTGACGGCATCAACGATGCACCGGCACTCCACGCCGCGGATGTGGGCATCTCGGTTGATCAGGCGGTGGATGTGGCCAAGGAGGCCGCCGACTTTGTCCTGATGGAACACGATCTGGAGGTGCTGCGCAAGGGCATCAATGAAGGCCGCCGCACCTTCGCCAATACCATCAAGTATATCTTCATCACCACAAGCGCCAACTTCGGCAACATGATCAGCATGGCAATCGCCTCCCTGTTTCTGCCCTTTCTGCCGCTTCTGGCCAAACAGATCCTGCTCAACAACTTCCTGTCGGACATTCCGGCCCTGGGCATTGCCGACGACAATGTGGACCGTGACTGGGAAGTGAAACCGCATCGCTGGGATATCAGGCTCATCCGTAACTTCATGTTGACCTTCGGTCTGGTGAGCGTTGTG
Organism: Desulfobulbus sp.; assembly: GCA_012729435.1. Classification (GTDB taxonomy): domain Bacteria; phylum Desulfobacterota; class Desulfobulbia; order Desulfobulbales; family Desulfobulbaceae; genus Desulfobulbus. The sequence goes on along the minus strand of JAAYDD010000140.1, from coordinate 6,903 downwards.
TTCGATCTTGTCACCTTCGGGGTGCTGCTGGCCCTGGCAGGTGAGGTGGCCGAGATTTTCCGGACCGGCTGGTTCATGGAGTCACTGATGACCGAGCTGCTCGTCCTCCTAGTCATCCGCACCAATCTGCCCTTTTTCAGGAGCAGACCCGGACGTTTTCTCCTGTGGAGCATTGCCGGGATGGTGGTGTTAACGTTGGCCATTCCGTACCTGCCCATTGGCGCCATCTTTGAGATCGTTCCTCTGCCGGGGCCCGTACTGCTTGCAATTATTGCCATAACCGGGTGTTATGTGCTGGTCTCTGAGATGACCAAGCATATCTTCTTTCAACGCTTTGGCCGGCAGAGATCGTGAGCATGTTTTCATGGCGGAGCAGATCTCCATGCAACAGTCTGTGTGGCAAAAACTGAGAAACTGGCTGCCTGGCCTCCTCCTTCTTGCGGGACTGATCGTTGCGGTCAGCCATATCGGCGAGCTGGAGAACTTCGCGCACCTGGTCCGCAAGGCCGAGCCGGTCTGGCTCATGGCAGCGCTTGTTCTCCAACTGGCCACCTATATGAGCGTGGCCGTGGTCTGGTATCTGGCCCTGCACGCTGCAGGTGCGTCCTATCCACTGTGGCCTCTTGTGCCACTGGGTATTGCCAAATTGTTTTCCGATCAGGCCATGCCCAGCGGCGGCATCAGCGGCACCGCCTTTTTTATGGCGGCACTCAACCGCCGAGGTATCTCAAACCAGGTGTGCATGGCCACCCTGCTGCTCAGTCTGGTCGCCTACTACGGGGCCTACCTGACTGCGGCCCTGGCCACCCTGTGGCTGTTGCACTTCTATCATGCCATCCATACCTGGATCGTGGCGGTGGTCATTATCTTTTCCCTTGTTGCCGCCGGCATCCCGACCGGGGCGCTCTGGCTGCGGAGCCTCGGACATAAGGAACCTCCGCGCATCCTCCGGCACGCTCCGGGCCTGAAGCAGCTTATGGAGGATGTTGCCGAGGCCCCCAACGAGCTTATGCACAGACCGGCACTGCTTATCGTTGCCACCCTGCTCCACCTCTCTGTTTTCTGCTTTGATGCCGCCACCCTATGGGTAATGCTCCAGGTTGTGGGCATGCCGGTCTCGTTCTGGGCGGTTTTCCCGTGTTTTGTGCTTGCCTCCATGGTTGCCACAATCGGGCCCATCCCCCTTGGCCTGGGCAGTTTTGAAGCCACCTGTGTGGGAATGCTGGGGGTGATGGGAGTGCCTGTTGAGACTGCACTGACGGCAACCCTGTTGCTGCGCGGGTTTACCCTGTGGCTGCCCATGCTGCCGGGCATGTGGATGGTGCGCTGGGCCCTGCGCTGAGTCTGCCCGAAAAAGTGCACCGGAGTATAAAAAGTCGCAGTGGATATCTGCCACAGCGGCCGGTGAAAGGCATACTCTCATGCTTCACAATCTGTACGAAGGAAGTCTTGATGAAAAAAGGGGGCTTTTAAGCCCCCTCAGAAGTTTTCTATTGCTCTGTTTTTCTACAGCAGCGAATACGGCTGGGCTCGTTTGAGCCACTCACTGTTCGGATAATTATCTTTAAGGAACTGATAGGCCTCTTTAAGAGGAGCGGGGTTGCTCGTGGCCTTATATCTGCTGACTCCCAGATGAAAGGAAGCCTCGGGAGCTGCTGCACTCTGAGCATACTCCTTGATGACTTTCTCCAGCAGGGTAATGGCGGATTCGAAGTTTGTCAGGTCAAAGGCGGTCTTGGCCTGACTCAGCATCAGAAAGGGAATAAACTCTTCGGGCGGCAGAAAACCCACAGCGCGGTGATGCTCCTTGCCGGTCTCGTCCAGGACCACTGTCGTAGGCGTCCAGGTGATGTTGAAATCGGCTGCCTCTGGTTTGGCGTCAAAACGCAGTTGAACGGGGATGAAATTACTGGTGACATAGTTGCTGACTCCGGTGTTGGGGTACGTAACTGCACCCATCTGCTTGCAGCCGATTCAGCCGGGGTTGAAAAAATCGAGCAGCACATACTTTTTCTCGGCTGCGGCCCGCTGCAATCCTGCCTGCAGACTCTCTTCCCACTTGATTTCATGACTCATGACGTACCTCCTCAGGTGAAATGAATCGGTTTTTGGGGATTGAACTGTAGCGGATACGTCCCTGCCCGTCAAGCAGCATACTGCAGCCGGAACAAAAACCACCTGATGGGTGAGTTCAGGTTCAGGACTGCCGTGCTCCTGCCGCGCAGTGGTCCGTGCTCATTACCGTTCAGAAAGAAGGAGATGCCGGAAGGCGTTCTGACTGATTCTGCCTTCAGGTAGGGAGCATGGTTAAACGTTCATGGTGCAATCCGCCTCCTGTCAGTACAGTGCCGGTAATCTCAGGATCAGTCGGTAACAGGCTCACCTGTTTGAACGTCCCTGTTTTTCCTTTTCGCTCTGTACATTTCTCGATCTGCTTTGGCCAGTAAAGCGGTGCTGCTCTCCCCCTCGTCCGGGAACACTGCAACACCGGTACTGACACCGATCTGAAGAGTGTGTTCGTTGTACTGTATCGGTTCAGCAACAGTTCCGGTCAGTTTGTTAACCAGATTTTCAATGGCCTGTCTGCCCTCCATATTCTCTGCTATGAGCACAAACTCGTCACCGCCAAGGCGGACCACAGTGTCTGTTGTGCGGACAACAGATTGGATCCGCCTGGCAGTCTGCTGCAAAACCAGATCGCCAGCTTCATGACCATACTGATCGTTGACCGGTTTGAAACCGTCAAGGTCAAACAACAGTACACAGCCGGATCGACCGCTCCGCTGAGAACGTGCCAGGGCCCTGGTCAACTCTTCTTCCAGAACGAGCCTGTTCCCCAACCCGGTCAGCGGATCTCTGCGTGCCATTTCACTCAGACTGATCTCATTCTGATGCAGTTTATCAATAACATTAGCCAGTTCCCGCACCAATTCATTAAAGGCGATCATCACATCGCCGAGTTCATCGTTGCGTTTCTGAATCTCTTTATCAAGCAAGGCCACGCCGTCGGCAGCATCGCCGCTTCCGTTGATAATCGCCTGAAAGTTAGCAAGGGGGATAGAGATAAGCTGCCGGAAGATCTTCAGGGTGCTGAGCAGCAGCACTGCCAGCAGTAAGGAAAAAAGGAGAAAGTACTGCCACAGCACCTCAAGGAGAGTGCCGCTGATTGAAGGTTTAAGAAAGGCTACCTCCAGGGTTCCAAGCTCATGCTCACGGTTGAACTCATCCATGTAGGTGATGCGGCTTCTTTCCATCAGATTGCCGCATTTTTTAGTTTGATCCGGACCTGCCGTCATCCTCTGTTTCTGGCAGAGCTCTTCTATCTTTCCGCTTATCACTGAAGGTTGGTTGACCAGGGCTTCCAGTATTCCTTGTGCAGTGGTGTTGTCACAGTCCCAGAGTGGCTTGGACAGGGATGTGGCAAAGCTCTGCATGGTCTGCTGTCTATACTGGTGTGACTCCTTCTGTCTGGAGGTATACCCGATGAGCACAGTTCCAAAAGAAGCGAGCAGAAAGGCCACCAGCATGGGGATCAGCAGTCTGCTGAAAAACTGGGCGAAAAGGTTATTCCTTACAGGTCTTGTCCGGTCTGTCCTGTTATTCATTGTGTCAGTCCGGTGTAATCAGAAGGTTACGCCATTTGGCAGGAACAAGTGCCACACTGTAAAACGGATTATCGATATCTATAAATCTGCGTCCCTGAAGCACCTCCCGGGACGGGACCTCCTTGTACCTGTTCCAGAGTTTCAGAAAATCCCCATTGGCTACGATCCTGTCAAAGCCTTGCTCCAGTGCTGTCTGTAACTCTTTGCCCTCGGGCGTTGCAGCCACCCATACAAAGCGGTACCAGGGGTAACGGATGATAAGATGCGGATCTACAGTCAGTTGAGGATACTGATTGCGAAAGTGCGGCAGAAAATAGGTCAGCGTCTCTTCCAGTCCAAGGGGGAAGAGGTCCAGCAGACCCGCCTCCATCTGCCTGGCAAACTCACCGTTGGCCCAGGCCTTCACCTCTTTGGTCGGTATACCTGCAGCCCGGTAAATGGCCACGTCCATCCACCCGACATTCTGTCCCATGCTGAATCTTTTCAGATCTTCCGCACCTTTCACATGGGCCAGCATGTTTCTGTGTTTTTCAAGAAGCAGATTGATCCTAAAACCCAATAACCCCCGATCCAGGGGGACAGGGACCATCAAAAGCTTGCCCTCCTGCACAAGAGCCAGCCTGTCCGGGGTGGCGGGCATCAGGTCTATATGCACCTGTCCGGAACTGATCTGGTACAGATTACGACGCTCATTACCCTTTGGAGCATCTGTAAACCGTACATCAACACCACCGGCTTTCAGGGCTTTCTGCACCAGTGCCCTGGCATGCTGAAGATGGGGCTCGTTCTGTACAATCAACGACCTGGTGGCCGGCAGCACCAAGGAAGGAAACAACAGCAGCACTGCTGACACCAGCACGACCCGCGTTTGCAGGCTGCAACGTCTGTGCATGTTGACGAAAAGCATGGATGGGAGAACCTTTGTTTGTGACGTTACTGCTTTTGGCTGAAACCGGTTTTTCATAAAGTGGCAATTCATGAGATCCTTAGAAAAACCTCCTCATACACCATGGATTCACTGCCATGAAAGATCAATTGCCAGGACAACCGGGCGGCGACCCGATGGTACGACAGAAGAGCGTGCTCAGTCAACTTGTTGCCGTTTAATCGGGATCAATTTCATGGCTTGGTTTTCCAGCATACGGCCGAACAGGGCTGCAAATATTTTCGCTGCCGGAGGCATTTCTGGTCACGCTGTTTTACCAACTGGTCCGGGGCAAAGACTTACGCAAAATCTCTGCGAACTGTCTTTCTGTTCGTATGTGTACGTTGGCCGCTATCGGAAAACAATGACAACGCTCTTGTAACAGAGGGCGGAATTTTCTGTCTACCCTGATAGATCGGCCAATCAGCGGATTTCTTTAGCTGGAACAATGCCTGCAAGAAGCCGGATCGGAGCCACATTGATGCCGGGTTGCGGGCCCAGGATCTCCGGTTCAGATCCAGGATCAAACGGTCACTGTCAGAATTTCCTGTCAGTTTTTTGCAAGAAGAGGTAATCGTCCCGGGCGTGGCCGGAAAAAATGTGCTTTCCTCAATAGATCCCTCTTCTTTGCCATCTTCCAACTGCGCAGAGTTTCGGCAAGTCGTCTTTTATTTTTCAGTAAGCACAGAAGAAGTGACACCTTATCAGAAACTTTAGATTCTCAGAAGATACACCCAACCTCTTATCAAAAGCAAAGAACCGTGAACAAACAACGCGTACCTGCCTTTTTTGCCGGTCTTGGCATACTGCTGGCCCTGCTTGCCATTGACCACTGGATCTTTTCAATCTGGTTCAGCACCACCCATCTGCAATGGTATGGAAAAAACGGTGCACTCATCGGCCTTGTCTCTTCCGTGACCTCGCTGGCCTGGGGCGACATGAACAGACACACGGGGCTGATATCGTCCCATCCGCTTGACTACCTTGGCTCATGCTTTCAACTGATCGGTCTGCCGATCTATGCTCTGGGTACAAACCTGAGAGGCACTGGCCATGAACCAGCAGCACGATCAACCTTTGACACGCTGATGGCCATCCCCTTCCTGTTTGCCGTGGTGGCAGTCATGGCGATCTGGCTTGTGGTGGTTGTGCCGCTCCAGTACTTCTTATTTCTGATATGCGGTGCACCGGCCCGGGTGTTGTCACGTTCGAAAAAACAGCCCATTGCCCGGTTTACTGGTACCCGATTGGAGATCAGCAAAATCGACAACTTCACACAGCTGCCGGAAGGCTGGTGGAGTGCAAGCCTCTCCAAAAAACCCGTGGCCATGACAAACCTGTTTGTCTCGTTGTTCTTTCTGATGGTAAGGCTTGTAACCGGCTGACAGGGTACAGGCGATGTGTTTTGACACCCCATCACCGGAAGCACCAGGGCCGTTCTCTGCAAACAGAAGAGACGATGGACACCCGCCACGGCAAAGACGGCAAGTCGTGGATGTACGAAAAAGAACGGCAGTAGCGTAAGTCCTTACGTGTTGCGCAGGGAAAGTGCAATGCGTCCTCTCTTTGTATCCACCTCAAGCACACGCACCTGCACCTGCTGCCGGACCTTGACCACCTCGGCGGGATCCTTTACAAAACGATCAGCAAGCTGGCTGATATGCACCAGCCCGTCCTGATGCACACCAACATCAACAAACGCCCCGAATCTGGTCACATTGGTGACAACGCCCGGCAGCACCATGCCCTCTTTCAGATCTTCCAGTTTTTCAATCCCCGGGGCAAAGGCAAAGGCAGTAAACGACTGCCGTGGATCACGACCCGGCTTTGCAAGCTCGGCCATGATATCCTCCAGGGTCGGCAGCCCGACCTCATCGCTCAGATACCGTTTCAGATCGATCTGTTGGCGCAGGTGTTCGTGCTCCAGAAGCTCTGCCACTGTGCAGCCGCAGTCCTTTGCCATCTGTTCGACAATAGCGTAGCGTTCGGGATGCACACCTGAACGGTCCAGGGGATTTTCTCCATCGTGGATGCGTAAAAACCCGGCGCACTGTTCAAACGCCTTCCTGCCGAGGCGCGGAACCCTGAGCAGCTGCCTTCTGCTGGTAAAGGCTCCGTGTTCGCTGCGATACGCCAGGATGTTGGCTGCCAGTGTCTTGCCCAGGCCCGAGACATAGGTCAGCAGTTCCTGACTGGCAGTGTTTACCTCAACACCAACCCTGTTCACACAGCTGATCACCACATCATCCAGGCACTGGTGCAGTGCTTTCTGGTTCACATCGTGCTGATACTGGCCCACACCGATGGTCTTGGGATCAAGCTTCACCAGTTCGGCCAGCGGATCCTGCAGTCGGCGGCCAATGGAGACTGCAC
>JAAYDD010000139.1 GCA_012729435.1 Desulfobulbus sp. | reverse complement strand
TTCATGAATTCTGTTCCTGTCGGCTGAGGGGGCAGGTTATCGGCATCAGAAAACATACCTTTAATACCTGAGATCGGCAGATGATGTACAGAATGATGATTGCATACCTCGCTAATAATGATGATAACTGTAGAAAATTCTTTGAAGATGACTACAAGAAATAGAGTATGAGCAAGAAAACAGTGCAACAGCCCATTGAGGCGACCGACATTATTTTGGAAAGTATTTCAGACGGTGTGTTCACGGTGGACCATGAGTGGCGTATCACCTCGTTTAACCGGGCTGCCGAGGAGATAACCGGGGTCCCCCGTGAAGAGGCCATCGGCCGGTTCTGCTGGGAGGTCTTTCGTTCCAATATGTGCGAAGGAGACTGTGCGCTGCGACGGACCATGAAGGAGGGACGTTCCTTTGTCAGCAGCTCAACCTACATCATCTCGAGTGAAGGCAGACGTATTCCCATAAATGTATCCACTGCTCCGCTTCGTGACGAGTCCGGAGAGATTCTAGGCGGGGTCGAGACCTTTCGTGACAACACGGTTGTTGAAGAGCTGCGTCGTGAACTGAGCGGCACCTTCCGTCAGGGGGACATGGTGAGCCGCAGTAAACTGATGCAACGGATCTTTTCCGTTCTGCCGCAAATCGCTGAAAGTGATTCAACGGTCCTCATTGAGGGTGAAACCGGTACCGGTAAAGAGTTGATGGCCAGATGTCTCCATGAGCTCTCAACCCGACGGGAAAAACCCTTTGTGGCCATCAACTGCGGTGCCCTGCCGGATACGCTTCTTGAGTCAGAGCTGTTCGGTTACAAGGCCGGAGCGTTTACCAACGCGGTTCGTGATAAACCCGGCTACTTTGCCGTGGCCGAGGGAGGAACCATCCTGCTTGATGAGATCGGAGAAACCAGCCAGGCCTTTCAGGTCAAACTGCTGCGGGTCCTGGAGGAGCGGGAGTTCCAGCCCCTTGGAGACATAACGCGCAAGCATGTCGATGTCCGTATACTGGCTGCGACCAACCGTGATCTTGAGGCTCTGGTTGACGAGGGTGCTTTTCGCCGTGACCTCTTCTACCGGATTAACATCGTCCGTTTAGTCCTTCCTCCTCTGCGTCAACGCAAAGAGGATATACCTCTGCTGGTGGAACGATTCATTGACAAGATGAACCGGCTGCGGGGCAAGGCCGTTACCGGTCTGGAGCCGGCAACTCTGGAGCGGCTGATGAGTCATGATTATCCCGGCAATATCCGCGAGTTGGAAAACATCATCGAACATGCCTTCATCCTGTGCAGTCAGGGGCGGATAGGTCTGCATCATCTTCCCGCTTCTCTCGGCAATCAGGGAGCAGCAGCAGAAGCAGCGCCTTCCCTGTCCATCCGCGCACAGCAGCAGGTTACAGAAGCCGAGATCATTCGTGAAGCCCTCATTCGCAACGATTATAACCGGCTGGCCACAGCCCGCGAACTGGGTATGCACAAGAGCACTCTGTATCGTAAACTCAAAAAACTGAATCTTGAGCTGCCAAGAACCGATGGTCGCAGCACCCGAAAAAGCCAGCATACGGTCGCATAGCTGCGCTCATATGGTCGCGCAGCGTTGCAGTATTGCAACTGCTGGCGCCCGCATGTTCTGCGGCACTCTGCACCGGAAAGCACGAAATCAAGGAATTGCACCCAGTTGGATACAGTGTGGCTGTCTGAAGTCTGTTGTGGCCTTATTCTTGCTAGAAGGGATGGTATGAGAGCACGACGAACCATTGCCATCACGGTCTGGGGCGAACGGATTTCACCGGTATTCGACTCAGCACGCACCCTGTTGATTGTTGAAGTTGACGGGAATACCATAAGTAAAACCGCCCATCTTACCTTTGATCCGGATCGGCCTCTTGAGCTTGTGCAGATGCTGCAAAGGCAGCAGGTGGCACTGGTTATCTGCGGGGCGGTATCGGAGCAGCCTGCAACCATCCTTGAGACTGCAGGAATTCAGCTGCTCCCTTTTGTTGCCGGCAAAGTGAGTCATGTACTTGAGCGGTACTGTAAAGGACGTTCGCTCGGGCCTGAATTCAGAATGCCGGGCTGCGGCAACAACTTCTGCTGCCGGGGGAAGATCCGGCAGGGCAGGGAGATCACCCTGACACAACCGCCGCGGCGGCAGGGCAGAAGAAGACGGGCGGGGTGCGCTGACCTGCTGACGCATCGGCAGGACGATGTTTCTGAAGAGTTGCCGAAGAAATAACCCCGATACTTCTTGTTACGGAGGAACACATATGCCGAGAATGGATGGTAAAGGTCCCCTTGGAACCGGTGCCGCGGGCAGAGGGCTTGGGCCCTGCCTGGCAGGGAACGTAAACCGGATGACGGAAGAAGAGCTTGATCAGCAACAGCCCGCCGGTAGCAACCGGACGCCTGGTCAGCGCCTGGGCAACCGCTGCGGTGTCGGCAGGCGTGGTGGAGGGGGAAGAGGCGGCGGTCGCGGACAACGCGGCGGCAAAAGGTAGCTTTTTTCCGTTTCTGGTTCTGTTCTTGTACAAAAAAACAGGATCCGCCGGCTTGCATGGCGGTTAATTTTTTTTTATGGAGTATGATTTTGACCATTGTTTTTATCGCCAAAGATTTTTCGCGGTTTGGCGCCCTTGTTTCCCGCCTGCGTCGGGAAAAACATGTTGAACTGATTCCGGTGGTCACCGGTGCGTCCGGATTGACCCACCTGCAGGGAAAGTCGACCGATCTTGTCATCGTCGATGAAGAACTGGAGGACATGACCGGTCTGGAATTCATTAATCAGCTGGTGAAGGTGAATCCTCTTGTCAATACAGCTCTCGTCGGTGCTCTGTCCGAGGAGGAGTTTCACGAGAAGACCGAAGGGCTGGGGGTTCTGCTCCAGCTCCCCCGTCAGCCCGCTGAACACGATGCGGAAACTCTCCTGAGCGTTCTGGACAAGATCTCCGGATTACTCCAATCTTCAACTGTACAGGCACGCTTATGATAATCAGTATTGCCAGCGGGAAAGGCGGCACCGGCAAGACCACAGTAGCCACCAATCTGGCGCAGGTTCTCGGCAGTCGTGTGGAACTGCTCGACTGTGATGTTGAGGAGCCGAACGCTCATCTGTTTCTCCAGCCCACCATGACCCGGAGTGAACTCGTCACAACTCCGATTCCGCTCATTGACGAGACAAAGTGCAACTTTTGTCAGAAATGTTCGGATTTTTGTGAATTCAATGCCCTGGCTGTGGTTGGTAAACAGGTCCTTGTCTTTGCCGAACTCTGTCACAGTTGCGGCGGCTGCATGCTGGTCTGCCCTGAGGGGGCGATCTCTGAAACCGGCCGCGAACTCGGAATGCTCAATGTGGGTAACGCCGGAGAGATCAAGTTCATCAACGGCCGTCTTCGGGTTGGTGAAGCGATGTCACCTCCCCTGATCAAACGGGTCCGCGCTGCCGCCGACCCTGATCGGATCACCCTTATCGACGCTCCTCCGGGGACCTCGTGTCCGGTGATTGCGGCCATGCACGAAACCGACTTTGTCCTTTTGGTTACCGAACCAACGCCTTTTGGCCTCCACGATCTTAAACTGGCGGTGGAGGCTGTCAAACTGCTCGGTATTCCGGCAGGACTGGTTGTCAATCGGGCCGATATCGGTGACAAGGCCGTCTTTCAATATGCCGAGGACGAGGACCTTCCCCTGCTGCTGACCATCCCCTTTGACCGGAGAATTGCCGAGGCCTACTCCCGTGGAAAGATGATGGTGGATGAACTGCCTGAGTGGCGGCAGCAATTTATCGAACTGTTTGAGAAAATTGAACAGATCGTCAAGGAGAACAAGGAGGCGTCATGCGTGAATTAGTTATCATCAGCGGTAAAGGGGGAACCGGCAAAACCAGCCTGGCTGCCGCTTTTGCATCCCTTGCTGTCAACAGTGTGCTGTGTGACGCTGATGTGGACGCTGCTGATCTTCATCTCCTGATGCAGCCTGAAGTACGGCAGCGCCATGACTTTATGGGCGGCCGGCTGGCCTGGATCAACCCCGACCTTTGCACCGGATGTGATACCTGTCGCACCCTCTGCCGTTTCGACGCCATCAGCGAGCGGCTCGTGGTCGACCCTGTCCGGTGCGAAGGCTGCGGTGTGTGTGTCCACTTCTGTCCGGCCGGTGCCATTGAGTTCCCGGTTCAGCGCTGCGGTGAATGGTATATTTCGGATACCCGTTTTGGAACCATGGTTCATGCCCGTCTTGGCATAGCCGAGGAGAATTCGGGAAAGCTGGTCAGCCTCATCCGGAAAGAGGCACGACAGCTTGCCGAGGAGCGCGGTCATGACCTCATCCTCACTGACGGGCCTCCCGGTATCGGCTGCCCGGTGATCGCCGCCATCGGTGGGGCCACTGCCCTGATCATCATAGCTGAGCCCACGGTTTCAGGCGTGCATGACATGGAACGGGTACTTGATCTTGCTGTTCACTTCAACATACCGGGCATGGTGTGTATCAACAAGTTCGATCTCAACCCTGAAATGACGGAAGCCATCGAGAACATAGCAAAAAAACGTAATGTTACAGTTCTTGGCAAGATACCGTTTGATCCGGTTTTTACCCATGCCATGGTTGCCGGTAAAACTCTTCTTGAGTATGGCGACGAAACGCCGACCCATACGGTCGTTCGAGAGATCTGGAACAAAATTATCACCTCACCTTCCATGCATTCCTTCGGAATCGTGGATTTAAAAGCAACAATTCAATAACGACAGCACAAAAATGGAGAACAAGACTATGGTGCGATTAGCGATTCCCTCCGAGGGGCAAGGCGGTTTAGACGGCATGCGATCAGGTCATTTCGGCCACTGTGACGTCTTTACCTGCATTGATATCGAAGACGGGAAAATTACCCAGGTATCAATCCTGCCCAACAAAGAACACGTGCAGGGCGGATGCATGGTCCCGGTCAATCTGCTGGCTCAAGCCGGAGTAAATGCTCTGGTGGTCGGCGGTATCGGTATGAGGCCTCTGATGGGATTCAGACAGGTCGGTATAGATGTGTATCATGACGGTGTTCGCCCGGAGATCCGGCCGGTGGTTGAAGATTTTCTGGCGGGTAACCTGCCTAAAATTACCGATGATCAGGTCTGCGGCGGCGGTCAGCGTTAAACCGGCAGACAAGGAGGCAACATGAAAGTGGCGGTAACATCCAAAGGGGTACTGCTCAGCAGCGAGGTTGATCCTCGTTTCGGTCGTGCGCCGTATATTGTCATTGTCGACACCGAGACCATGGAGTTTGAAGCTGTGGACAACAGTGCCAACGTCAATGCATTCCAGGGTGCAGGAATTAAGGCGGCAACCATGGTCAGTGATAAGGGGGCTGAAGTACTGATGACCGGGTATTGCGGCCCCAAGGCCTTTGTTACTTTGGAGGCGGCCGGTGTCAAGGTGGTCAGCGATGTAACCGGTACTGTCCGTGATG
>JAAYDD010000138.1 GCA_012729435.1 Desulfobulbus sp. | reverse complement strand
TGGGACGGATATACTCGGCTAACAATCCGGTGGGCAGTGTCGACAGGGCGTCCAGAGACATGAGACCGGCGGATTTCAGGTTCGCGATCGCCCGCTCAACATTAACCCAACTGGTATTTTGAGTAAGGATGGCGCCGACCATCACCTCTAGGGCTGAGTCGGCAGGCCACCAGTGTTGAGGTCCGAACTCTGATAACAGACGTTCGTAAATGACCGACAGCCGGCTGGCAGTACGCATGGCTGATGAAAAGCTTCAATCACCCAGGCAGATACCGATATCACGGGCTGTGCGCACCTTGTCACTTTCAAGATCCACCTTCTTTCGATGACGGATGGCTTCAGCAATGGGGACCGCGGTCATCGTTGATGAGGCCAGAGCCACCATGTGATCAAAGATCCCCTGTTCAGCGAGCCGCACCGCCGCCGCTCCGAAACGAAGAGCCAGCAAACGGTCAAATGTTGTCGGTGAACCGCCGCGTTGCAGATGCCCCAGGACAAGAGAACGGGTGTCCTTGTTGAGGCGCTGGCGAATCTGGTCGGCAACCCACTCCCCCACACCACCGAGAATCACCTCGGATCGCCCCATCTCTCCCTGTCCTTTACTGATCACCTCACCGTCCTCGGCCCGTGCTCCTTCCGCGACGACTACAATCGAATAGTGCTTGTTATGCAGCTCGTTATCACTGATTTTGGCATAGACTGACTCGAGCCTGAACGGGATTTCAGGAATCAGAATGACATCTGCCCCACCGGAAATGCCTGAGTACAGAGCAATCCAGCCGGAGTCCCGTCCCATAACCTCAACCACCATGACCCGATCATGCGATTTAGCCGTTGAATGCAGTTTATCAAGGGCATCGGTGGCTGTGGATACAGCTGTGTCAAAACCAAAGGTCCGGTCTGTTGCCTCCAGGTCATTATCAATCGTTTTGGGCACACCGATGACCGGCATGCCTTTCTGCGCAAAGCGATGGGCAATATCCAAACTCCCGTCTCCACCCACGGCAATGTGGCAGAAAAATCCCATCCGATTGAAATTGTCTAAAATCTTGTCTGAAATATCAACGATCTGAATCTCACCGGCGAGATTTTCCACCGGTTTGCAAAAGGGGTTCCCCTTGTTCGTGGAACCGAGGATGGTCCCTCCCTGCGAAAGGATACCTTCCACATCTTCAGGGATGAGCCGAACAAGATCATCTCGATCAAGAAGTCCGCCATATCCCGCCCGACTGCCGTACACTTCCCATCCTTTCCTCGTTGCTGAAGTAACCACGGCAAAAATAACGGCATTCAACCCTGGTGCATCGCCGCCGCCGGTGGATATAAGCAGTTTTTTTCGCATGATGTCCCCATGTATAAAAAATTATTTCCACTCTTCAGTCCTGACGACAGAGAACTGGAGAAAACGTCGGTTCTCTTCACAACGACTATATTAAAAGCACTCTATTTTACTCCACTTTCCAAACTGTATCAACAGTTGCCACACTCTTTGTCAGTGCTCCTTTCCGCCCTGTCCAGACCCTTTATCCTGTCACACCTCCACAGTGTGACAGGTGCTTTTTCAGCCGTCCTTCACTTTCCTTCCGGTCAATGGTTGACGTAATCCCTAATGCGCCTTATTTTGCACAACATCATGGTATCTCTTCTTTTGGAGGACAGAAGGAGTCATTTCATTTTTAAGGAGGCAGAATGTTTGAAGTAACAGCGCTTGCTGTCAACAACCTGAAAGCTTACCTGGAGCAGAACAAGATCAGTTCCGCAATCCGCATCGCACTGATGCAGGGTGGCTGAAGCGGCCCATCTCTTGGGTTGGCTCTGGATGAGCCAAAGGATAGCGACAAGGTGTACGAAGACGGCGGTCTGAAGTTTCTCGTCGACAGTGACCTGCAGGAACGATGCGGAGCCGTCAAAGTTGATTTCATTGAAGCCGGATATCGGTCCGGGTTCTCCATTACCTCTGCCAATCCACTGGGCGGAGGCAGCTGCAGTGTCGGCTCCTGTAGCGGGTCTTGCGGCTGATCAGTTATCAGACTCGGGAAAAAGCCCCTGTACCGAATTCGGTACAGGGGCTTTTTTTATGCTCCCAAACAATCGTTTCGCGAGTCAAAATCTTGACACGCCAGGTTTAATCCTTATCATCTTCCATGTTCAAACGAATTAACCATCTGTTTTTCAATAAAAAAACAGGGAAGGAGAGAAGATATGCAGCTTGACAAATTTACCCTTAAATCGCAGGAAGCCATCCAGACCGCCCAGCAACTTGCTCAGGCCGGCAACAACCAGGAACTGCAACCCGAGCACCTCGTCAAAGCCATCCTTGAGCAGCCTGAAGGAGTGGTGGTGCCTGTTCTGCAAAAAATGGGCGTGAACCCGAGTATCGTCCTCAAAGAAACCAATGATCTTATTAACGCACTGCCCAAAGTGAGCGGTTCAGGAGCCGGACAGACTTATGCCTCCCAGGCCTTCAGAAACCTGCTTGAACAGGCGTTTAAAACCGCTGCCAACATGCAGGATGAGTATGTCAGCCAGGAACACCTCTTTTTGACCATCCTTGCAGACAGCTCTCTGAAAGTCACCTCCATGTTGAAGCGGTTAGGCATTGACAGCAAAAATTTTCTACAGGCACTGATGAGTGTGCGGGGCAGCCATCGTGTTACCGATCCCTATCCGGAAGACAAATATCAGGCCCTGGAGAAGTATGCCCGCAACCTCACCGATGTGGCCCGTATGGGGAAACTTGATCCGGTGATCGGCCGGGACGAGGAGATCCGTCGCATCATACAGGTTCTCTCCCGGCGTACCAAAAACAACCCGGTTCTGATCGGTGAACCGGGGGTTGGTAAGACCGCCATTGTCGAAGGACTGGCTCAGCGCATTGTTAACGGCGATGTTCCATCGACGTTGCACGGCAAACAGGTTATCGTCCTCGACCTTGGCTCACTTGTCGCCGGTGCGAAGTATCGGGGAGAATTTGAAGATCGGCTCAAGGCGGTTCTCAAAGAGGTTGAAAGCCGTGCCGGCGAAATCATCTTGTTCATAGATGAAATCCACACTCTGGTCGGTGCCGGTGCAGCCGAAGGTTCAATGGATGCCTCGAACATGCTCAAACCGGCTCTGGCCCGGGGTGAACTCCACTGTGTCGGCGCAACAACCCTGGATGAGTATCGAAAGTACATTGAAAAGGATGCGGCACTTGAGCGGCGCTTCCAACCGGTTCTTGTCCAGGAGCCCAGCGAGGAAGACACCATCGCCATTCTGCGCGGCATCAAGGAAAAATATGAAGTGCATCATGGGGTCCGCATACAGGATGCGGCAACCGTGGCAGCCGTTACCCTTTCCAGCCGGTACATTACGGACCGTTTTCTTCCGGACAAGGCCATTGATCTGATCGATGAGGCAGCCTCGCGGCTCCGGATTGAAATCGACTCCATGCCCACGGAGATCGATCAGCTGGAACGCAAGAAGATCAAGCTCGAAATCGAACAGGAGGCCCTGAAAAAGGAAAAAGACCCGGCATCCGGTGAGCAGCTGGCAAAGGTTCGAGAGGAACTGGCCAACCTTGATGACTCGCTTAAAGCGATGAAGGGGCAGTGGACCCTGGAAAAGGACATCATCCAGTCCATCCGTGATATCAAAGCCCAGATTGACCAGGCGCATATGGAGGAGCAGCGGGCCGAACGCGCCGGTGAACTCAGCAAGGTTGCCGAAATCCGCTACGGACGGATTGTGCAGTTGCATAAAGATCTTGAAGCTGCCAACGCCAGATTAAGCGAGATCCAGCAGCAGCACCAGATGCTCAAAGAGGAGGTATCAGCTGAAGATGTGGCAACCGTTGTCGCCAAATGGACGGGCATTCCGGTGGACAAGCTCCTTGAAGGCGAGAAGGAAAAACTCGTCCAGGCTGAAGCTGTACTCGGCGAGCGGGTCATCGGTCAACGTGAAGCAATCGGCGCTGTGGCGAATGCCGTGCGGCGGGCGCGTGCCGGTCTCCAGGATCCGGACAGGCCACTGGGTA
>JAAYDD010000137.1 GCA_012729435.1 Desulfobulbus sp. | reverse complement strand
TTTAAGGCGGGTGAGACAGACCTGCTGGAATGTCTGCGAACTCATGGAAGGTACAAAACCGATTTCGGATTGTTCTGTCAGGGCTTTGCTGAGAAGAAGACTCCGGGCATGGTTACGGAGTGTTGCGACAATCGCCAGCGGATGAACGTTGTTTTCCTGAAGTCTGCTGGCAATGGTCAGGAGGAGCGGCAGATTCTTGTCAGACAGGGCGCCGGTCAGCTCAAAAAGTGCCTCCTGACGGGTGCGGCCAACGAGCAGATCAATGTCGTCTCGGGTTATTTCCCGCCGGTCTCCTGTATAGGCCATTACCTTGCGCAGTTCCATGACCAGTGCCACGGGATGAAATCCCACCCGCTCCAGGAGCAAGTCAGCCAATGAAGAGGATATGGTCTTGTTATCTTCAGCCAGGGTCTGCCGGAGGAGGTTCTGGAGGATCCCCAGTTGTGTTTTCTCGGCTTTGATTTTTGAATCGGCCCTGGCGGTTAAATCGATGACGGTCTGCTCATCCCTGAGCACTTTGAACAGTTTTGTCCGCTTATCAGCCTCTTCGGCGAGTAGAATGAGAAAATTACTGTCCGGCAAACCCGCTTTCAGTGTTGCCGTAAGTATTTCACCGGATCAGGGACCGGCCACGGTGGTGGAATCTTCTTCAGACAGCGTGTCCAGATAGGGCCGGACCCAATCCAGGTCACCGCCAGGATGCGAGAAACCAAAGCATTGTTTCCATTCTGTTTCCGATAATGACGTCAGATCCTTTTCGGCGTGTACCGGGTCAAAACCACCGCTTTTCAGTAAAGCTCCGAGTGCGCGTCTGGCCTGATCAGCTTTGTCATCGGTGTGAGCCTTGCAAAAACGATCCCATACTGATTTGGCAATATTTTTTGAAAGAAAGAGACGCGTGTCAGTAACACGATAGACCTGGCGACCGGGCAGGAGACTGAAGCTGCGCAGTTTGGCGCAGGTAGTGGCACAGTCTTCCCGATCGCTGTCAATGGGATGAACTGTTCCGCCGGTTTCCTGTAACAATGCTTCAGTCAACTCGCTGGCTGTCCGCAGACAAAGGTAACGCTCACCAAAGATAAGGTATACCTTTGACGGTCGTATTGCTGCCTGCCGGAGCACCTCTGTTAGCTGCTCGTGGGTATAAAACGGCAAGTCACCACACTCCTCTGGGGGGCATGAACCGATTCCGAGCCGCAGTGCCGCTGGCTTGCTCAGTTTCATCGAGGATCTTGTGAAGGATAGCGGTGAGAGATCCGGGCAGCAGATAGTCCTGACCCCATTCACTTCTGAAAATGGAAGCTGATTGCTGGGCTACAGTTTTCCACGTGATACTCGATGGATTGCTGGCAATGATTTCAAAAAACATTTTGTTGTACGGATCGTTAACAATGGCCACACCGGTGCCGATACTGGCCAGTATATCGACGGAACTGGCAAAAAGCCGGGTGAGAGTGGTATAGACCTTGACCCCTCCGCATGATCCCAGACTGAGGAAACGTTGTTTGCTGCGAAGATCCGCCTCGGTGATTCTGCCTTCTTCAATGAGTTTGGTCAGCGGTTCGATGATCTGCTCCGAGCGCCAGTAGCTGTGACCACGCTGGGCAAGCATCTCATCTTTGGACAGGATAAAGCGTCTGAGCATCTCCTTCTGATTTTCCATGTCGGAGTAGACAAATTGGGTGTGAACAATGCTGATGCCGCCGATGTTCTTGACAAAGGCGACGGCAAAATGCCGCTCACGCATGGATCTGAACAGCGATGCCAGGCCTGCGCCGCTTATCCGTTCAATCTCCTGCCGAAAGGCTGGGGTGAGGGCGGGGATTGTATACTGCTGGGATGGGACCAGCCGATAACCGTTATTTAACAGGAGGTTGGCGTTGGATATGAAGGACTGTCTTCCATCATCATCAGGGTGAAACATGGAGACTGATGCGAGACGACCATCCTGTTTCCACTCGGAAAAGGGGGTGGTTTGATAGCTGTCAAGGTTGAAGGCGCCATGACGGACAACGAGCCTGCTGATCAGGAGACGGTCGGCCTGCCCAAGAAGTTCCGGATACGTTTGCAAGTAATACTGTAAAATGACATTGACCAGTTTGGCAAAAGCGGAATTTTCAGCCTCGCTGTTTTGAGCCATGGTGGTGATCAGAAAGGTGCGGGCATCCGGGGTCAGTACCTTGAGCAGGTGACTGAGGGTTGCGGAAAATAACAGAATGGAGTCTTCATTACGGAATGCCGAGGCAGCGACCAGCTTGAGAATCTCTTGTTGTTTGATTCCATCTGAGGGAAAGAAGGTTGTCAATCGCCCCTTTTGAGCACAACTGGAGATGAAGTCTGCGACCAGACGGCTTTCCGGATCGATTGAGCGGAGGAATGACAGCAGATCTCCCTGGTTCCGGTTTGCAATGCGGGTCTGCAGCACCGGAACCACAACTGAACGGAAAGAGGAGTCGTAGAATTCACTTCCCTGGGCCATGATGGCGTACAGATTGGCAACGGTCAGATCACGGGCGGTTTGTACACGAGCCGCTGCTGTGGCCTGTTTAAGTACCCCTATTGCCTGTCCCCTGCTGCTGCCCCGGAATTGTCCGGCAAACTGATCTCTGACCGAAGGTGGGAGTTCGGCAAACTTGGCGGCAAGCTGTTGCATTGACCAGCTGTTGAGTGTGGCATCGGAGATCTCATAACCATTCGCATCGGTGACTGAATGGAAGTTGTTGATCTTCCATATCACCTCAGAGCCTCCATCGTACAGGGCCTCAAGAAGTATCGTCTTCTGTCTGCTGTCAAGCTTGTTGAACTGGGTTTCCTGAATGTTGGTGGGCAGTGCAAAGTAACCGACCAGCCAGTTCCAGGCATCCCGGGGAGACAGTGCTTTGTTGGTAAAGAGCCAGCGGGCATTCCAGGCGTCATCCTGATGGAGTTTCTGCAGCAGTTCAAGCCCGTCGAACATGGTTTCTGTATCCATGCCGTGCACTTTGGCATAGGTTTCAGCTGCTCTGGCCTGGTTGTCTTTCAGCCGTATCAGTGCGGGCATTCCTTTCTGAGCCGCATCCATCCGCATGCCTCTGACTGAGAAAAAGGCCTGGGCGGCGCGGTTGTTG
Source organism: Desulfobulbus sp. (assembly GCA_012729435.1). GTDB lineage: Bacteria > Desulfobacterota > Desulfobulbia > Desulfobulbales > Desulfobulbaceae > Desulfobulbus. The sequence goes on along the minus strand of JAAYDD010000137.1, from coordinate 5,715 downwards.
AAATCAGGCATGTTGTTGAATGTTGTAATCATGGGCATCGCAACAGCGGCGGTGGCACCCGGCAGGCTGACATACTTGCGAAATGAACGGCCCGCTTCAAATCCCATTTCTTTGATAGTGCTCAGACTCGATATACCCAGTGTGATGTTGACCGTGTCCATACTGGCGAAGGCTTCGAAGGTCTGGACCTGTTCAAACGTGAATCGTTCGTGTCCGAGGATATCCATAGTCTGTTTCGCATGCTCAAAGCTGACACCGGGCAGAGCACAGATTTTGCGAAATATGCGTTGCGCATTATATGGCATTTTCGGTATGGCAACTCTGCCGTACTCGATCTGCTGGCTGGTCAAACCGGGAATAGTCTGATATATGTCAAACGTTTGTGCAGCACTGGCCTGGTTGAGTTGAATGTTGGCTGCAGATCGTGGGGTGCCTGCACCAAGAAGGGGAGATGCTGTGATTGTGATGAACAGTGAAGTCATGAGAGACAGCAGGCCAAGACGAGCACTGAGCCGGAAAGGTCGATGATAAGGAGCGTGATGTCGCATAGCGTTATGAGTACGTTAATGGGAGGTGAGAGATTGCCCAGATGGCTGCCAAGGGTGGCCTTGCTGCTGGCCATGGTTTTGTGGGGAAGCTCATTTGTGGCGTTGAAGTACAGTTTTCAGGAAATGCATCCATTAATGGTTATCTTGGGAAGAATGGCAGTCGCCTCATTGTGTTTCCTTCCCTTTGGCCGTTTGTTTTTCCGTATGGGGTTGCGCTGGCACCATCTTTTACCGCTTGTGACGATGTGTCTTTGTGAGCCGTGTTTTTATTTTCTCTTTGAATCAGCGGCACTGGTTCACACAACGGCCTCCCAGGCGGCGATGATAACGACCATGTTGCCGCTCATGGTTGCCATAAGCGCTGGTTTTTTCCTCAGCGAGCGCGTTGGTCTTCGAACGGTATGCGGATTTATTATCGCGGCTGCCGGTGCGCTCTGGCTCAGTATCTCGGCTGAAGAAACTGCCCAGGCCCCAAATCCTATATTGGGGAATTTCCTTGAGTTTATGGCAATGGTCTGTGCAACGGCATATACTATTCTAATGAAACGATTAAGTAAAGAACTCCATCCTTTTTTTCTCACCGGTATGCAGGCTTTTGCAGGAACTGTATTTTTTTTACCTGTTCTGCTGTTGCCATCTGTTCGCAGTACATGTTTTTCTGTAAATGGATGGATCGCTGTCCTGTATCTTGGTACGGTGGTGAGTGTCGGCGCTTATGGCTTGTATAATTTCGGAATCAGCCGAATTCCGGCTGGTCAGGCCTCTGCCTTTGTAAACCTGATACCGGTTTTTGCGATTATGATCGGTTTTCTGGTACTGGATGAGCGTCTGACTTCATGGCAATGGCTTGCCAGTGGTCTCGTTATGACCGGCGTGTTTTTAAGCCAGGGCGCTGCTGACTTAAACCGCATAAAAAGGAGATCATGAACCGGATATTGATTTTCATTGGTTTGTTGTTCCTTGTGGCCGGGCTGTTCTGGCCATGGTTGCGTTCTTTGCCTCTAGGACGTCTTCCCGGTGATATTGTGATTGTCCGGGACAATGTCCGTTTGTTCTTTCCACTCACCACCTGTCTGATCGTCAGTGGTATTCTGACAGTTCTTTTCTGGCTGTTTCGGAAATAAGTACCACGTTTCCATACATTTTTCAGAAGTCAGGCCTTCTGCAAGATGCCGAGGATGGGAGGGGCGACGCGTATTGTCTCTCCCCTGGGGGTTGCTGATGGAGTCTGTCATCTGTCATCATAAATTTTCTGAGCATGATCGATGATTCTTAACCGGTCATGTCTGGAAATCTGCTCACCTTCTTCAGTGTGCAGGGTTGCCGTTGAAAAGAGACTATCGGTGATCTTCCGGTTCTGAAGGATCACTTCCTTCCCTGCTGAATAACGGCTCAGGAACATGCTGCGGCAAGCAGCCCGGACCTGACCGGTTCTAAGAATTTTTGTGGTGGTTGAGGTTTCTTTATCGGATCAAGAAGGTGAGAAAATGCTCCCTTCCTGGTGCTGTAGCACACGACCGGTTCCATGTGTCATAAAACTGTACGGTCAGTCGGCGTATATCTGTCACATCGTCTTGCAGACCCGTTTGTACCAAGCTGGAAGGGATTGGATGGTGGGGTGCGGAATGTGTGCATGCAGATGGCGATTCTAACCAGTGAACACCATATGGTCATTGGAAAATATATACTGTTTTTTGAATGGTCAGCGGGGTTTTATCTACTGATTGTTCGGGGTGCAATGACTTTCCAGTCCGGTCAATCGTAACCGGATACCCGGCTGTAATCTTTTGGGGTCAGCGATTTGATCTTTGTTGAGGCGGTACAACGCCTCCCATGCGGATTGTCTGCAGAGAACACGCTCTGCAATCAGGCTAAGGCAGTCCCCTGGCTGAACAGTGTAGTAATCAGCCGGAAGAGTCGTGGTGCTGTCCTGAGGTGCTTCAGTTTTTTGGAGAGTTGTCTCTACCCTTTCATCTTCCGGGGGCGTCACGCTCGTTGCGCTATTGTCTGCGATCATCTTTTCCTCTGGTTGCAGGGGTGTCTCTGTCTGGGTTGCAGTGGGCTGTTTACTGGAGACTGACGTTACCGGAGAGGAAGAGTTCATCTTGTTAGAAGCTGCAACCAGTGGTTCTGGTACGCCGGTTTTTACTTCTGCTGAAGAAGTCGACGGTTGCCGGTCAGCGGTGATTGGATTGCCCGTAGTAGATTTCTCTGAGACAGATGCCGGGGAGGCCGGTAGATTTTTTTGACTTGGCACGAAGAGGATAAGAGCAGACACGGTTGTCAGCAGCACTGCACCGATCACGATGAAGGGACGGATAAGTTTTTTGTCCTTTCCCTGAGGTTCGGACTGGGCCGCTGATTCCCGGATTCGTTTACTTCTGCGCTGGATCGCGCGCGAGAGAGCAATCGCATCGTCCACACGTTGAATATTCTCGTGCAGACCGGGAAAATCGCAAACTTCATCAAGAACCGATTCATACACAGTTTTAGCTTCTGCGTTTTTACCGGTTTGTTCGAGACTTTCAGCCTGAGCAACTAATGTTTCTGCTTTACGCTGACGCCGTTCGATTTCCTGCCGATAGGCATTCTTCTCGGCAACAGAAAGGGAGGATTCAGTGACAGCGAGGAGTGTGCCGGCTTCAATTATCCGGCCGGAATCAATTAACTCCTGAACGGAACGCGACGACTCGGTATACAAAGGAGGCCTCCTGGCAAGATGAACTGTTGCTGGAAGCGTAGCTGTCCATACCCTGTTTTGTCAAGATAAGAGAAAAAAGAGGGGCGCCAAGAAGGCACCCCTCTTTGAATACCAAAATGATTCGAAGAAGCAGTTATCAGCTGATATGATCGCTGACCGCAGCACGCTCGCCCTGGAGTTCTGCCTCGGTCTTTTTGATCATCTCACGGCTGAAGTCACTGATTTCGAGACCTTCAACAATTTTCCATTCCCCGTTTTCACAGACGATCGGGAAAGCGAAGATCAGATCTTCGTCAACGCCGTAGGGGTTGCCCTTGCTGTATACACCCATGCTGACCCACTGACCATTGCTGCCCAGCGCCCAGTTTCTCATGTGGTCAACAGCTGCAGACGCTGCGGATGCGGCTGAGGAAGCTCCCCGGGCTTTGATGATTGCAGCACCGCGCTGCTGTACTGTCGGAATGAAATCATTCTTGTTCCATTCGTCATCCACCAGTCCTTTCACTGCCTTGCCGTCAGCGGTGGCATAACTGATGTCCGGATACTGTGTTGAGGAATGGTTACCCCAGACAACCACTTTCTCAACCTTGGTGGAGTGGGTGCCGGTTTTTTCAGCAATCTGTGACATGGCCCGGTTGTGATCCAATCGCATCATGGCGGTGATGTTGCGTGGATTGAGCTTGGGTGCATTTTTCAGGCAGATCAGAGCGTTGGTGTTAGCCGGGTTACCGACAACCAGGACGCGTACATTGGGGTTGGCGTTGTCACTCAGAGCCTTGCCCTGAACTGTGAAGATGGCACCGTTGGTGTTGAGCAGGTCAGACCGTTCCATACCCGGACCGCGCGGCCGGGAACCGACCAGAAGGGCAAAATCCGCATCTTTAAAGGCAACGTTAGGATCATCGGTGGCGATAACACCCGCTACCAGCGGAAAAGCGCAGTCATTGAGTTCCATGAGCACGCCCTGCAGGGCACCCATTGCCGGTGGAATCTCAAGAAGCTGCAGGATGACCGGCTGATCCGGCCCCAGCATGCTGCCGCTCGCAATACGGAAAATAAGGGAATAGCTGATCTGGCCGGCGGCTCCGGTTACTGCTACACGTACTGGTGCTTTCATTTGTTTCTCCTTGTGGTTAAATCGAACAGTTAGTAGATCAGTACGAATGGGTAATCTACCGTAACGTTGTTGTTTATGTCCTGATAACAGGCGTATTGCATAAAAGCAGCAAGTTGTGATTCAGCATGATCAAAGAACAGACATGCAGATGCACTTCGGGATTTCAGTAGTCGTCTGAAAAACGAGTTGTTGGAAGTGTCTGAACCTTTGATTTCTTTCGTACAGATACGCTGCCGCTTTGCTTGGAATACTCCCCTCTCAAGAGATATCTCCTTTCAAATCCGCCGATATTGATACAAGTCAACGGTTAAAAAGTCAAGAGCTCTTTACCTTTGCGCTCACTGTTCCACCGTTAATTTTTCTGTTATAAGATCACTGTAATGATCAGCAATAATCATCATGAGAGTTTCGTACGTGAAACCCCAGATAAAACCTTCGGTTGCCGGAATACAGGGGAACAGAACCTCAGGACAGCGCGGGCTCATGGGACGGCGGATAATATTGTTCGTATCACTGAGGTAGTCAAGATCAAGCCATTCGTGACAGCTGATTTCCGCTTTTTGTAACCGTATGACAGGTTGTATCGAAATTTCGAAAAGGAAAGTGGTTACCGGAACCGGTTGGTTGAGATAGTTGCCGGCCGGTCGGGCGGGGTATTCTTTAACAAGACTGTCTGTTGAAAGATAGATGCCGCACTCTTCATAGGTTTCCCGAAGACAGGTCGCCAGCAGTGACGGATCCTCTTCGTCATGTCTGCCGCCGGGAAAAGCGTAGTGTCCGGACCAGGGGTCCCGGGGATTCGCTCTGCGTTTCAGAAAAAGCACCTCCGGGTTTGGGGTGCGTGTAACAATGGCGGCAACAGCGGCTTCTTTTGTCAAAACAGGTTCCATGATTACAGTACTTATACCACAGCATCATTCAGTCCGCTAGTTGCAGATGCAGTCCGTTTTTGGTCCTTGGTATCTTTTGCCTGACTGCACTGATGAGTGTATCAGGAGAGATTCATTGAAGGGCGGAGGCGGGCGGGATGGATCGGTGCGGATGTGATCGATGGAGCTGAGCAGTATACTTTCAGACGGTTGCCCTGTTGGTTTGAAGTGTGAAACGGGAGTGAATCAATGACAGAACATGTAAGTTGTATCTGGAGAAGTGTGCCGTGAGTATGGTTGAGCAGACTTATCAGGGGTTTGAGCAGGGGCCGATTCGACCGCCAAGCGAAAGCGGCAGCCTGCTGATCAGAGTGACTCGTAACTGCCCGTGGAATCGTTGTACTTTTTGCGGACTGTATAAAGGACAACAGTTCAGTCGGCGCCCGGTAGAGCATGTGCTCAAAGATATTGATGCGGTGC
>JAAYDD010000136.1 GCA_012729435.1 Desulfobulbus sp. | reverse complement strand
TTTCTGCAACAATCTGCGCAGCGATGATAGGATGGGCCGGCAGTGCAGCCGCTCTCTCAATTACAAATGGCAGCTTTGAAACCGGTGATCTCACCGGCTGGGGCATTACTGAAACGTTGGGCGGCTCCGCCAAAGTGGTAACCAGTGCTCAAGCGCGTTTCGGAAACACGTACACAGCGACCGACGGTAGGTACATGGCTGACTTGATGGCCACCTCGTTTATCCAACAGAATCAGACGTGGAGTGCCGGAGAAAGCATATCTTTTGATTGGGCCTTTCTGGCAATGGATCTCGCCTTCTCCTTTGGGCCATGGGAGTATTATAATGACAAAGCATTGTTTGAGGTCATCGGTGCAAACAATAAAACGGTTTACTCGGTAACTCTGGCGGATATTCTAAGCGTCGGGAATTATCAAGATACCGGATGGCAGACCTTCACCTATACCTTTACAACAGACGGAAGCGGCTCAATTCGCTTCGGAGTACAGAACAAGACCGATACTTTAAACGATTCAATCTTGTTAGTGGACAACGTCCGTTCAGCAGCCCCGGTTCCAGAACCAACCACAATGCTTCTATTCGGCACCGGACTGTTGAGCCTCGCGGCAGTCGGACGCAGACGAACCTCCAAGGCATAATTCCCTTCACAAAAAATATACCCGGCAGCGAAAGCTGTCGGGTATATTTTTTTTATCAAACTCTCAACAGACTGAAAAAAACAAGTACTTCCTCCAGTCGGTATTCCACATCACCGGTTTGATTGATTGTGGTATGGATGCTCTGTAAAGACAAACTCTCCTTTCCCCTGCTTCCTCCGGACCCAGTTCAGGGCACTTATAATTTGTGGATTGCATGCCAGTCGATCAAGCAATCGACGCTTACCCGGAAAATCCATAAGGCAGATAGCGATGATAATCGTCAGTACCCCCTGGCCTGGTAAAAAGAGCATGGCAATGCCGGCTAAAAGCAGACAAAAACCGATGCCATTGCGAATACAGAAAACAATCAGCGCTAAAACCGGGTGACATCGGTGTCTGGCGTTGACTCTGTGCCGATGCGTAAGAAAGTAATCTGATTGCATTCGGCCAATCAGCCAGGGAACACCAAGCAAACTGCCGAAAAAGGTCAGCACACTGAACAGACCCAGCACTTTTAACAGACCTATATCGCCCATATTTTCACCAATTCATGTGCACCGGCATACGGACCCCTCATTGCGGCAGATGCTATATCCGTCTTTCCAGTATCAGACGTACACGCCGTCACCATTCCCCCTTCATGCTTGACTCTAGCCAAAACCATTTCTTTTACGCCTCTCAAGCCGGCACCTTGAGCCGGATTTTTTCTGTTTAAATACGACGGACGTGCTACAAAAGTGCTTTCTTCTCTTCACTGAAGAATAGTATGATCAGACAGAACAAAAATGGTTCTGAGAACAGTAAAAAACCTGATAAAAGACGGGACACGTGCCGTCTGCAATAAATCACCAGGCCGAGTCAACCAGCAAATGAACCACATAAAACCGGAACTGTCCATGATCTTCTCAGAACTGTTGAATATCAGACAGGACGACACAGGCGAAGTGAGTAAGACCCGTCTGACTGTCGCCTGATTCCTTTCAACATCACGCATCTTAATACAGCATCCCGATCCATCAATCAAAGAAAGAGGAGACAACTCTGCCATGAAAAAACTCTTTGGGACCGACGGTGTTCGAGGCGTTGCCAACATCTATCCCATGACCTCGGAAATTGTCATGCAGCTTGGTCGGGCCATCGCATTCATCGTGAAGAACCGGGTCAAGGGAAACACCATTGTTATTGGTAAGGACACCCGTCTTTCCGGCTATATGATTGAAAACGCGCTTGCCGCCGGTATCTGCTCCATGGGTGTTAATGTCCAGATTGTCGGTCCACTGCCCACTCCGGGAATCGCGTTTATCACCACCTCGATGCGTGCGGACGCCGGTGTGGTCATCTCTGCCTCGCATAATCCTTTTCAGGACAACGGTATTAAAATATTCTCTGCGGACGGTCATAAACTGCCCGACGACCTGGAAGCTGATATCGAGGACCTGATCTTCTCCCAGAAGATGGCGGCGCTGCGCCCGGTGGCAGATGAAATTGGCAGGGCTTCACGTATTGATGACGCATCCGGCCGCTACATCGTCTATCTTAAAAACACCTTCCCGAAAAACTACGTACTTGATGACTTTCACATTGTCCTGGACTGTGCCCATGGCGCCACTTACAAGGTAGCCCCCCATGTCTTCACCGAACTGGGTGCCAGGGTAACAGCCGTCGGCGTTGAACCTGACGGTACGAATATCAACGATCAGTGCGGCGCCCTCCATCCGGAGGTTATGGCTGCCAAGGTAAAGCAACTCGGCGCAGATATCGGTCTGGCACTGGATGGCGACGGTGATCGATTAATCGTTTGCGACGAACACGGTGCAATCGTCGACGGTGATCATATCATGGCTATCTGTGCTGCTGACCTGATGAGCCGACGTAAACTCAAGAAAAAAACCCTTGTTGCCACGGTCATGAGTAATATGGGTTTGGAGCAGGCAATCACAACACTGGGCGGACAGATGATACGCACCCAGGTTGGCGACCGTTACGTTGTCGAAGCAATGCGGACAAAGGGATATAACTTCGGCGGTGAACAGTCGGGGCATCTGGTTTTTCTCGACTACAACACCACTGGTGACGGTACCCTGGCAGCCCTGCAACTGCTGGCGATTATGATCAAAAAAAATAAACCGCTGTCTGAGCTGGCCACCATTATGTCCACATACCCTCAGGTTCTGAAAAATGTCCGTATGGGCTCCAAGATCGACCCAGAACACATCCCTGGTTTTACTGAGGCGTTAGAGGATGCACGTCAAAGACTCGGCAACCGAGGCCGTATCCTGGTCCGCCCCTCGGGTACCGAACCCGTCATCCGTGTTATGACCGAAGGAGAAGACGAACGGGAGATTGTTGCCATTGCTGAAGAACTCTGCGAAGTCATACGCAGGGTGGATCGGGGCTGATCCACTGTCCCGCCTGCCGGCTGCAGCATCATAGCAAAGGCCGTTCTCACCACCGGTGAGAACGGCCTCTATCTTTTTTACCGATTCCGTATTTCGAGTGTCTGCCTTTCTTTTTCCGGTTATTTCCGTGTTGCCGCTGCCATTGCCCTCTTAAATCCCTCGGCTGAACCGGCAATAACCTTTTCATCAACACAGAAGGCTAACCGGATATAACCCGGCAGCCCGAAACCACGGCCGGGTACGGCCAGAATCTTTTCAGCGGCCAGCAGTCGACAGAACTCCACATCATCAATCGGCGTTTGAGGAAAAAGATAAAATGCTCCCTTCGGGCGAACGTACGCCATTCCGGCCTCATCCAGAACCTTACAAAAAACCTCGAGACGCCGCGCATAAACAGAGTTATCGGCTGATACATCCTGTAACTGCACCACCGCCCGCTGCATCAGAGCCGGGGCGTTGACAAAGCCAAGAATCCGATTCGCCAGGGTCAACGCTCCGATCACCGCCTCCTTGTCTTCCATGTCCGGATGGACGGCAAGATAACCGATGCGCTCACCCGGCAGTGACAGTTCCTTGGAATACGATGACGCTATTATTGTATTGCGGGTCACCGGCATCAGTGCCGGCACATCATGTCCATCAAAGACAATGTTGCGATAGGGTTCGTCTGAAACAAGATAGATCGAGGTGCCGAAACGTTGACCGGCGGCATCCAGCAAGCGGCCTAATTCCTGAAGAGAGGCTGCGGAGTAGATCTGTCCTGTGGGGTTGTTGGGTGAGTTGATGAGCACCACCTTGGTTTTTTCATTGAGTGCCGCTTCAATTGCCCCCAGATCAAGGTTGAACTCCGAATCGGTGGGGACCACTTTGGCTGAGCCGCCATGGTTATCAATATAAAAGTGATACTCAACAAAAAACGGGGCCAGGATGATCACCTCATCACCCGGATCCAACAGTGCCTTGAAAACCACATTCAATCCACCGGCCGCACCACAGGTCATAAGGATATCGTTTGCACTGAAGCTGACCTCCTGCTCACCGCTCAGGCGTCTGGCCAAGGCCTCGCGAACGAACGGATAACCGGCATTAGGCATATATCCGTGAATACCGGGTTGTTCATCCTGAGCCAGTTCACGAAGAACAGAGTAAAATTTGGCCGGTGGCGGTACATCCGGATTACCGATACTGAAGTCAAACACCTTATCCGGACCGAATTCGGCCTTCATCTTTGCGCCCTCTTCAAACATCTTCCGAATCCAGGAGGATTTCTCTGCAAAAGCCCTCATTTTTTTGGCAACACCGCTCATCGTATTTCACCTCATGTTCAGTTTACTTGTTGGAATCCTAAGCCGGAGGATAAGCTGTCAGCGTCCGGAAAACTTCTTTTCAAAATAACTGTACGCCACGTTGATCTCTTTCATCTTCTCTTCTGCGACCTTCTTGAACTCCTCACCAAGGTGACCGACCTTGTCAGGATGATACTGCATGGACAACGTCCGATAGGCCTTCTTGATCGCCGTGAAATCCGCGCCTTTCTGCAAGCCGAGCACAGCATAGTAGCTTTCTTCCAGCTGATCAGTGCTCGCAGCCTCCTGACGCTGACGATACATGTATTTCGCCTCGATGGTTCTCTGATCATAAGCGGAAATCTCAAGGAGCTGTGCAATCTCACGCGCTAAACGCAGTTCATTTTCCGGCGGCGGTTGCTTCGTGTGAATGATCTGATAGATAAGCTCAAGCAGTATTAAACGTGGCTCATAATTGAAGCGGACACGAAATTCGCTCACAAGCTCATGCAGGCCCACCGGGTTATCCCTGGCCTCTTTCGTCAACTGACGAACCCAGTACATCTGGTCCTGGTTATAGCGCAAGTTATACTGAAAGAAGTTAAGGATGGCCTGGAGCTCAGCCCGGGTAAAATGACCGTCGTGCTGGGCAATCTTCACCAGAATGTTCACGAGCAGAAAAACGAAGCGGTTATGAACATCAGTCTGGGAGGCCTCGTAAGCTGAAATCCGGCCCTGCATATAATAGGTAAATGCCCAGAAAGCACCAACCGCCAGCAAGATTACAGCCAGTCCCGAATAAAAGAGAAAACCGAGTACGTTCAGTAAGGCTGGAGCTCCTCCGGTGACAAAGGCGATGAGAAGCAGAATCAACAGACAGCCGCCGCATCCTGGCTGTTTATGTTGCCGATATTCCATTTTAACAATGACCTTTACAAAGAAATTCCTGCCAGCTTGCGCGACAGGTTAAACTGGACAGCGAACACAGAAACAGGTGAAGAACAGGTCGGTCTCCAGAGGCCCTGCACATGGGGTTGACATGGAGGTCTTTCCAGACA
>JAAYDD010000135.1 GCA_012729435.1 Desulfobulbus sp. | reverse complement strand
TGGCGGTCCGATGAGCTCTGTCATCCTGTCTGTTTCAGGATACCTGTAATCTGCTGTCAGAAGCTGTCTTTTACCAGTGTCTTCTGCCGGTATATTTTTATACGTTGAGACAATGCCCGGCTTATCAGACGGAGCGCTATCTGCGGGAACAGTGCAGAAGATACCGACTGTGGGAATGTTCTCATCTTGTAAACCAGTTCATGCTGTTCAAGATATTTTCCGGTGTTTTGCGGGATAATGGTTCAACAGAAGATGACCCTTTCCGGTATGAGGAGGTCTTTGATGAGTACCCGGGATTACAGACGGTCACTGCATGAGCGGAGCGCATCACTTTTCTTGTTTTTACTGCTTGTCAGTGATCTGCTTTTCATTTTTTTGCACTTCGCCAACCTTAAAATTCCAGTCTTTAAGAGTCCCTTTCTTGACATCATTCTCAATCTTGAAGAGGACAGGGGCTATGCTGAGATGTTTCAGTACCTGAAATACTGCTGGGTGGTTGTTCTTCTGCTGTTCATTACCTGGAAAAAGAAGACATGGCAGTACAGTGCCTGGGTGCCTCTTTTCCTGTACTTTCTAGTCGATGATTTTTTTCAGATCCATGAATGGGTCGGAAGTATATTTGCAACACAGTTCAGTTTTGTTCCTCCCTTTGGCTTGCGACTTGAAGATATCGGCGAACTGACCGCTTCCGTTGTCGCCGGAGGGGTGCTGTTTATTCCACTGGTTTTGGCATACAAGAGCGGGTCGACGGTGTTCAGAAAGGTATCCCACGACCTGGCTCTGCTCATTTTTCTGTTGGTTTGTTTTGCCGTCGGTGTTGACATGGTGCACGGTGCCATTGACATGGGCTGGAAGGTCAGTTTTATTCTGGGGGTGATAGAAGACGGCGGTGAGTTGCTCTCGATGAGCCTTATTGTCTGGTATATCTTTCTCCAGGCCGTTCGCGTTGATTCAGATGGCGGATATCTCTGCGATAGAGTGTACAGAGTGTTCAGATGAGATGCGGCCTACCGGTTGCCTGTCACATTCGGCAGCAGGTAGGCGCGTTACAACGTTTTGTATGGCCGCTGGGGCGGCAGCCGGTGGAAGATCCACAGACTGATCAGTGGCAGAGCAGTTTTCGTCAGCGTAACCACTAATCTGTTCCCGACCGGATGCAAGCAACTCAAGCGGCTGTTGCTGCCCGGCGATATATCATGTCCGCCGGATACCGGCTGCAGAGGTTTCAACTGTCAGGCGGCATCCGATGCGGCTGTCACCCTGTTATTTACCGTAGGTACAGTAATCGGCTGACCGCATGTGTTCATGATCAGCATCAACAGTCCATCTGAAGAGAGAACAGCCGGTCAGTCATAGTTTTTACTTTAACAGTCGCAATATCATGAGTACTCTTCGTCTTGCACTCCTTGAAACCCGTATTCTGGGCAGCCTGATAGAAAAAGAACTGGCCACGCCGGAGTACTACCCTCTGTCACTTAATGCCCTGCGTAATGCCTGCAATCAGAAGAGTAACAGACTGCCGGTCATGAACTTGGATGAACAGTCTGTGCTGGAGGCTGTGCAGTCATTAAAAGAGCAGCGTATTGTCTACCAGAGTGACGCCGGCAGAGTACCGAAATTCTGGCAGGCCTTTACCAAGGAGCATGATCTTGACAACAGGGATGCGGCGCTTTTAAGTGTGCTTCTTTTGCGCGGACCACAGACACCGGGCGAGTTACGATCACGTTCGACTTCACTGTACCTTTTTGAAAGTCTGGAGGAGGTCACGTCAGCGCTGGAACACCTGCAGGCGCTGGAACTGGTGGCACAGGTGCCGCGCCAGCCGGGCCAGAAGGAGCAACGGTATGTTCATCTGCTTGCTGCCGAATCATCACCAGTGGAGCCGAAACAGACCCAGGAGCTGCAGGGAGAGGATACATCTGCGCAGGTGGAAGAGCGTCTGTCGGCGCTGGAGGAACAGGTAGCCCTGCTGCAGGAAGAGCTTGCCCAGGTGCACAGGCTCATACGCTCTTTTCAACAGGGCCTGGACTAAGTTTTTGTGCCACCGTTTTTGCCAGAGAGACCCCATGCATATTGACATTAACTGTGACCTGGGTGAGGGGTACGGGGCTTACAGAATGGGTGAGGACCGCGAGATCATAGGAGTGATCTCATCGGCCAATATTGCCTGCGGTTTTCATGCCGGCGATCCCCAGGTAATGGCCAGAACCGTCAGACTTGCACGTGATCATGGTGTTGCTGTTGGTGCCCACCCTGGTTTTCCGGATCTTCTTGGATTTGGCCGCCGGAATCTGGCCTGCAGTTTTGAGGAGATTGAGGCGTACCTGACCTATCAGATCGGCGCACTGCAGGCGTTTTGCACCGCACTCCAGTGTCGATTGCATCATGTGAAACCGCATGGAGCACTCTACAATATGGCTGTGGGCAACGAGGAGCTGGTGCGAAGCATGGCCAAAACCATTGCCCGCATCGATGACAGCCTGATTCTGGTGTTACTGGCCGGCAGTGATAATACCCGGATGGCTGCTCTTGCTGCAGAAGAGGGCGTGACAGCAGTGTTTGAGGCCTTTCCTGACCGTGCCTATACTGCCGGGGGCACGCTTGTATCCCGCCAACACCCTGCCGCAGTGATTCATGATCCTGAGCAGGTGGCTGCACGGGCAGTACGTATGGTCACCCATGGGGTGGTGCAGACCATTGATGGTCCGGAGATCGGACTGCATGCACAGACGCTCTGTGTGCACGGTGACCATCCGCATAGTGTGCAGATTGCAAACTCGATCCGTCACCACCTGGAAGCAGCCGGTGTGACCATACGCTCGATGTGAGCGGGATGGAACCAATGCAGATCCGCCTGAGCGGTGATCGCATGCTGATCGTTGAGCTCGGGGATGGTATTGATCCGGCATTGAATGATCGGGTACAGAGTCTGGCTGTGTTGATCCGGGCGGCAGAGCATCCGGCTGTTGAGGCGGTGGTCCCCTCCTACCGTACGCTGGCGCTCTACTATGATCCGGAAAGGATTACCTGGAAAGAACTGACCGACCTGCTCTTCTCCTGTGAGAGGAGGGCCACAACAAAGAAGAGACCGGATTCACGGGTTGTTGAGATTCCGGTCTGTTACGGCGGTGCATTCGGTCCGGATCTTGGTACAGTGGCAGCCTGTGCCGGCCTTGGAATGGAGGAGGTGATCCGGTTGCACTGTACCCCATTGTACCGTATCTATGCGCTTGGATTTGCACCGGGATTCTGTTATCTGGGCGGTCTTGATCCCCGTATCCACACGCCCCGGCTGACTGCTCCCCGTGTCCTGGTCCCTGCAGGTTCCGTCGGTATCGCCGGCGCACAGACCGGTGTGTATCCGCTGCCCAGTCCAGGCGGCTGGCAGCTGATCGGCCGTACACCGCTTCAGCTTTTTGTACCGGACAGATCACCGCCTGTTCCGTACCGGCCCGGTGATACGATCCGTTTCCTGCCGATCTCTGCGGAGGAGTTTGCCCGGCTCAGTACGGAGCAGGGACGATGAGAGCTGCCATGCGTGTGCTCAGAGCAGGGCCGGCAGCAACGATCCAGGATCTGGGCCGACCGCAGGCAAGACATCTCGGTGTACCGCCATCAGGTGCCCTGGATGACTATGCTCACAAGGTGGCCAACTGGCTGGTGGGTAACAGAGCTGCCTGCGCCACACTGGAGATGCCATTGCTGGGTCCGGAGATCGAGGTGCTGGTGGAAACGGATATTGCTGTTACCGGAGCACAGATGGAATTGCGGATCAACGGGGCCGAGCATCGGCAATGGCAGTCCATCCGGGTTTATCCCGGTGATGTTCTTGACCTTGGCGGTGTTCTTAATGGCTGCCTGTCTTACCTGGCCGTCTCCGGCGGTTTCGCCGGTGATCGGGTGATGAGCAGCCGATCGACCTATCTAGGGGGCCGGTTTGGCGGCCTGGAAGGTCGCCCCGTCAGGGCTGGTGATATCCTGACCCAGCAGACGCAACCCTTGCTCTCTTCAGGACGCCGGCTCCCCTGGGTGCCGGTGTATCCCGATACAGCAGTCCTGCGGACCGTTGCCGGGCCGCACGATCACTGGTTTCAGAAGCATGAGGCTGACTTCTGGGGAACAGTGTTCACTGTCAGCCCCCAGAGCAACCGGATGGGGTACCGGTTGCTTGGACCGGCGATAGAGCGTGATGACGGTGCTCCGGCAAGCATCATATCAGAACCGGTTGTTGCCGGAAACATTCAGATTCCGGCTGAAGGACAACCGATCGTGGTACTCGGTGAACAGACCATGGGAGGCTATACCAGTATTGGAACTGTCATCTCTGCTGATCTTTGGCGACTGGCCCAGGTCCAGCCCGGCGGCGGAGTGGTTTTTGTTCAGGTGTCACTTTCTCAGGGGCAACGCATCAGCAGGAGATGGCGGAGTTTTCTCGAAGACTGTTGTCAGCTGCTTACCGGGGATTCCCCCTGAGAAACTGTTTTTTACATTACTGACTGGCGGGCTTGAAAAAGTATACCTACGCTGATCATTAATATACATTGAATGACCTGATAGTTTTGCACATGAGGTACATGTCATGATAACACCAGTTCTTCTGAGTTCGGTGGAGGGACAAAAGGTTGCGGAGGAGATCTGTAACCGGTTCAGTGAAGAGAGTGATGACAGCTGTCGGCAGACAGTTTCGGAAATACTGCACAGGGTGAGACAGGAAAAAGACGCTGCCCTCTTGGCGTACTGCCGTGAGTTCGACTGCCCGGCCATGGAGTTGGCCGGCCTGCGTGTCAGTTCCGAGGAGTTTGCCCGTGCCAGGGAGCTTGTTGACGATACATTCCGGCAAACTCTTTGTTTTGCAGCTGAACGGATCCGTCATTTTCATGAGCGGGAGATGGAGGATTCCTGGCTGCTGACCCGGGACGACGGCACGATCACCGGACGGCTGGTAAGGCCGGTGGATTCTGCCGGCCTGTATGTGCCGGGCGGCAGGGAAGGCTCTACCCCGCTGGTCTCATCAGTGCTCATGAACGGTATCCCGGCGCGGATTGCCGGTGTTGCCCGCCGGGTAATGGTCACTCCTCCAGGTCGTGACGGCCGGGTGAGTCCGGCACTGCTTGTAGCGGCTCAGGAGGTCGGCATTGATGAGATCTATAAGGTGGGATCTGCCTGGGCCATCGGCGCCCTTGCCTACGGTACCGATGTCATTCCGCGCGTTGATGTGATCGTCGGCCCGGGGAACCAGTATGTGGCCGAGGCCAAGCGTCAGGTCATGGGACGGGTGCGCATTGATATGCTTGCCGGACCGAGCGAGGTGCTCATCGTTGCCGATGAGACCGCTGAACCGTCCTTTGTTGCCGCTGATATGCTGGCCCAGGCTGAGCATGACCCGCAGGCTCTGGCTGTGCTCATCACCACGAGCATGACACTTGCCACGGCCGTGGACCGGGAGCTTGAACGCCAGCTGCCCCTTCTTCCCAGAGCCGATATAGCCCGGACATCCCTGATCGACCGCGGCCTCATCATGGTGGCTCACAGCTTGGACGAGGCTGTTGAACTTGCCAACGAGATTGCCATTGAGCACCTTGAGCTGCAGGTGGATGACCCCTGGAAATGGGTTGCCAGAATCCGTCATGCCGGCGCTGTTTTTCTTGGCTCCTGGACACCGGAGGCTGCCGGAGACTATGTTGCCGGCCCGAATCACGTGCTGCCGACCATGGGCATGGCCCGGATCTCCTCCGCACTTGGTGTGGAGACATTTTTGAAAAAGAGTTCCCTCATCAGCTACAGCAGGGAGGCGCTGCAGGCCGATGCTGCCCATATCCGGCGTTTGGCAGAGCTTGAAGGGCTGACCGCCCATGCCAATTCAGTGGTTGTCCGCCTTGAACGAGAGTAACCGGTTCTTGCTTCTGGACGGTGCCGCCCAACTGGGTATTGACCTGGCACCGGCTGCCTGTGACCGGTTACTGGTTTATCTGGCCGAGCTTATGAGGTGGAACCGGCGTATCAATCTCATTGCCCGCAACACCGACGAAAAGCAGGCCATGGAGAGTCATTTTCTTGATTCGTTGACACTTCTTCCTCTGCTGGGCCGGAATGACGGCGCTGTGCATCTGCTTGATGTGGGCAGTGGCGCCGGGTTCCCCGGGCTCGTTTTAGCCTGCGCCCTGCCCGGCGTACACTTCACCTTGGCAGAGCCGCGCCAGAAACGGGCGAGCTTTTTGCGTCATCTCATCCGTCAGCTCGGTCTGCCTCATGTTGAGGTGGTTGTTGACCGGATCGAGTCCCGCGCTACCACCTGGCATGGACGTTTTTCTCATGTGACGGGTCGTGCCGTGGCCGAACCGGATGCCTTCTTACGGCTGATCCATCCTCTGACCACACCGGCAACAAAGGTTATCCTCATGCTGACCAGGGAGGAGGCTTTGGCACATGTTGAGGGGATCGGTACGGGATTCTGGCGTACTGTTGATTCCGCCCATTTTATCCTGCCGTTTTCCCGGGCGCCGCGTTTTCTTGCTGTTGTCAGCTCCCCCTGATCATAAGGCAGTATGATCAGGTGAGAGAGGGGGTTGACGATGAGGTAATTTTTCCAGTGCATATCCCGTCTGCAGGCCGGGCTGTCAAGGTTGACACAGGGGATCGTAATCTGGTAAAAAATGTTTTTCTTTTCACGATTTTTTTAACGGATATCTCCTTTTGATACAGGGATGAATATGACACACAACATTGCAGTCTTAGACGGTGACGGCATCGGTCCGGAGGTGATGGCGGAAACCATCAAGGTACTTGATGCTGTACAGCAGAAGTTCCATTTTTCGTTACACTATACCCACGCCGATGTCGGCGGTATCGCCATTGACAACCACGGTGAGGCCCTGCCGGCAGCGACCCTGCAGGTGTGTGAGGCCAGCGAGGCGATTCTTTTCGGTTCAGTAGGTGGTCCCAAGTGGGAAAGTCTGCCGCCGGAACAGCAGCCGGAACGGGCTGCACTGCTGCCTTTGCGCAAGCACTTTGATCTGTTTTGTAACCTCCGGCCGGCCAGAGTGTTCAAAGCACTGATTGACGCCTGCCCGTTGCGTCCTGATATTGTGGGTAACGGGTTTGATATTTTAGTGGTGCGTGAGCTGACCTCCGGTATCTACTTCGGTCAACCCAAGGGGCGTGAGGGCAGCGGACCGGATGAACGTGCCTGGGACACCAAGGTCTACACACGTGCCGAGATTGAACGGATCGCCCGCATGGCCTTTGCCGCGGCGCAGATCCGGCGCAAAAAAGTAACCTCTGTTGACAAGGCCAATGTACTGACCTGTATGGTGTTCTGGCGTGAGGTCGTGGAGGAGGTGGCTAAAGAGTTTCCCGATGTTGAGCTCAATCACATCTACATTGACAACGCCACCATGCAGCTCGTCAAGGATCCGCATCAGTTTGACGTCATGCTCTGCGGCAACATGTTTGGCGATATTATCTCCGATGAGGCGGCCATGCTGACCGGCTCCATGGGGATGCTGGCCTCCGCGAGCCTCAACAGCTCCAGGTTCGGTCTGTATGAGCCTGCAGGAGGTTCAGCTCCGGATATCGCCGGCCAGGGAGTTGCCAACCCCATTGCCCAGATTCTGTCCGGCGCAATGATGCTTAAGTACAGTCTTGGTTATGAGGCAGCCGCCGCAGCCATTGAAGATGCTGTTGCCGGAGTTCTTGCCAGGAAGATCATGACCCAGGATATTGTCACCCCGGGTGTTACCCCGGTATCGACTTCAGTAATGGGGGATGCGATTGTCCGTGAAATTCTGACGTAAGGTGCACAATCAGGAGGTGAGGTATGGCACAGCGTGAAAATATGATCCTCATTTCGAACCGTTCGGCAGCTGATATGGCTGTCAAGGTCGGTCTGGAGCTCGGTGTTCCGGTGACACAGATGATCACCCGCACTTTTGCCGACGGTGAGTTCTACCATGCTTTCCCCTGTGACATCGCCGGCTGCGATCTCGTGATCATTGCCAACACCGAGGACGACAGCGCCCACCAGGAACTCATTGATCTGATTGCCGGTGCCCGGTATTGGAACGCCCTGTCGGTCAACGTTGTTATCCCCTACCTGGGCTATTCAACCATGGAGCGGGCAAAACCGGAATCCGGAGAGATCCCGAAAGGTATCACCCGGACCCGGCAGATTTTCCGGGCACGTCCGGATTATGTAGCCTTTCTCGATCTCCATTCAGAGTCGGTCATGCACGCCCACACCGGCGAGGTTCGAACCCGCCACCTCTGGACGGAGCAGGTGGCTGCGGAAAAGATTCGTCAAATGGAGCTGAGCGATATTGTCCTCGTCTCTCCGGACTACGGTTTCTCCAAGAGAGTCGCACGACTGGCCGGGCTGCTTGACTGCCCGCATACCGCTGCCAACAAGGATCGTTACGACATTGACAAGACCATTGTCGGCCAGCTCTCCGGAGCGGTGAAAGGCCGTCATGCCATTATCTGTGACGATATGATCCGGACCGGCGGTTCTATGCTGCAGACCGTGGACCGCTGCTATGAGGCCGGTGCGGTGAGTGTGATGGTGATGGCCACTCATCTCGTCCTGGCCGGGGATGCCCGTGCCAGATTTGTTGACCGGGGGATCAGCTGTATCCTTGGTGCCGATACCTATCCGGGAAGGGTAAGCGATGATCTGCTTCGGGTGTATTCGGTGGCTCCGGTCATCGCCGATGAGTTGAAAAGGTATTTCCGCCTGCACTGAGTCAGGCATAACACTACAAACAACAGCAAAAGGAAGTTATGAAAAAGGTAGGTATTGTCGGATGGCGCGGTATGGTCGGCTCAGTGCTCATGGATCGGATGCGGCAGGAGGGGGATTTTACGGGGTATACTCCCTACTTCTTCTCCACCTCACAGGCAGGACAGGCCGGCCCTGAGGTGAACGGCACGGTGTATGAACTGCTTGACGGCACCAACGCGGCTTTGCTTGCAGACATGGATATTGTTGTTTCCTGTCAGGGCGGCAGCTACACCGGGGAGGTGTATCCGCAGCTGATGGCCAGGGGGTGGTCCGGCTACTGGATCGATGCAGCCTCCAAGCTCCGTATGGATGATGATTCGATCATTGTCCTTGACCCTGTCAACCGTCAGCTCATTGACGAGGGACTGGCCCGGGGAATCAGGAAGTACATCGGTGGTAACTGCACGGTGTCACTCATGCTGCTGGCGCTGGGTGGTCTGTTTGCCGAGGGCTGGGTGGAGTGGATCAGCAGTCAGACGTATCAGGCCGCCTCCGGGGCCGGTGCCAAAAATATGCGCGAGCTGGTCAGTCAGATGCGGCTTGTTGGTGAAAATGCAGAAAGTTTACTTGATGATCCGGCTACCGCTATTCTCGATCTTGACCGGAATGTGGTCGAAACCTTGCGCAATCCGATATTTCCGATCACTAATTTTGGAGCACCGCTGGCCGGCAGCCTTATTCCCTGGATCGATTCTGCGATGGAGAACGGACAGACCCGGGAAGAGTGGAAGGGCGGCACTGAGAGTAACAAGATCCTTGGCCTTCCGCCTGGAACAATTCCGGTGGACGGTTGTTGTGTCCGTGTTGGGGCCATGCGCTGCCACAGTCAGGCCTTTACCATTAAACTGAAGAAAGATGTGCCGCTGGCGGAAATTGAACAGGCCATAGCCGGTCATAACCAGTGGGTATACCTCGTGGAGAACACCAGGGAGGAGACCCTGAAGGAGTTGACTCCGGCCCGGGTTACCGGCACCCTTGATATTCCGGTAGGTCGCCTGCGCAAGATGAACCTTGGCAGTGAGTATGTCAGCGCCTTTACCGTGGGTGATCAGCTTCTCTGGGGTGCTGCCGAACCGGTTCGGCGGATGTTGAAGATCGTTCTGGAATATCTGGGATAAGCCGGCGTCCGGCAGCTGTTTCTGAACCGTTTCCTGCGGTTTACTGTCATAAAAAAAGCCGTTTCCTTCAGGAAACGGCTTTTTTGCCTGGGCTGTTCTTACTGGTGAAGGCGGAGAGCTGCTGCCCGGATGGCGCGGCTATTTGATATCAAGTTCAGCCAGGGCCTTCGGGTCACCATTGTAGAGACCGCAACCGATGACCACCTCGGTGCCGTCGGCCATGGTGCATTTCTGGACATAGGAGACTTTGCGGGCAAGATTTTTCGTGCCGGGAATCGGCCAGTAGTACTCCACCCAGCCGTGTCCGAGTTCATTGGCAATGGTGTTCATGACAACAAAAAAGGGCTTGCCCTTTTCATCCTTCAGGTCAATGAAGTCATTACCCTCCATCTTGTACTTGACCGGATGCATGAGCATCTTCGCATCCTGAAGTCTGTGGATCCAGACATATGTGCCTTCAAAAATAAACGGGCTGTCTTTCCCTTTGAATTTGGGGAAGATCGCCGGTCCCTCCTTTTCCAGGAGAGCGCAGGCCTCCTCCACCTTGGCGACAATGGTTTCCGGTGAGGTCGGGGTGTCCTTTGCAGTTTCCCTGACATAGGCTTCGGACTCTGCAGCAAGTTCCTTGGGGCTGAGCTGAGCACCTCCAGGTGTGGCCGAGACAAAGAGTATACAGAGGACACAGCTTAGATGAGCCAGAAAGGGTTTCACAATGGCCTCCATGAACAAGATCCGGTGAAGAACAGATGGTTCATGCTGTGCCCCGTCAGTCCTGTTGGTAGACGGGCTGCGTGACAACATCTGTCTGAAAAATACAGCAGCTGGTCGGTGCATACCTGCTCTATTAATAAATACAAAAGACCATGGTCTGCGTCAAGAGAGTGTGCAACAGTAAAGAGAGAGGAGTGAGAGATCTGTCTTCTGTGCGATAAAGGGCAGGTGAGTTTCGCTTCAATCACGGTACCGGCGGACAAGATCGCCATAGGCGTCAATACGGCGGTCTCGAAAATAGGGCCAGATCCGCCGGACCTGTTCACTGCGCCGCAGATCAACATCAGCGATCAGCACCTCTTCACTTTCTGTTGCAGCCACCGCCAGCAGTTCCCCCTGACAGCCGGCAACAAAACTGTTGCCCCAGAATTGAGCGCCGGCACTGGCACCGGAAGGATCACTCTCAAAACCGATCCGATTGACACTGATCACCGGAATACCGTTGGCAACAGCATGACTGCGTTGAATTGTGACCCAGGCGTCACGCTGGCGCTTCTGTTCCGGGGGTGAATCGTTGGGATCATAGCCGATGGCTGTCGGATAGATGAGGAGTTCTGCACCGGTCATGGCCATGAGGCGGGCTGCCTCTGGAAACCACTGGTCCCAGCAGATGAGTACGCCGAGACAGCCAAGGGAGGTGGCAATGGGTGTAAAGCCGAGATCACCCGGGGTGAAATAGAACTTCTCGTAATAGCCGGGGTCATCGGGAATGTGCATTTTACGGTACTGTCCGGCTATGCTGCCGTCAGTTTCAAAGACCACGGCGGTATTGTGATAGAGGCCCGGAGCACGGCGCTCAAAAAGTGAGGTTACGATCACGACACCGAGTTCTTTGGCAACCCTGCCAAACTGTGCTGAGCTCGGTCCGGGAATGGGTTCGGCCAGGTCAAAACAGCGCGTATCCTCGGTCTGGCAGAAGTAGAGACTTGTGTGCAGTTCCGGCAGTACGAGCAGCTGTGCTCCTTGCGCAGCTGCCTCGTGAATGCCCTTGAGAGAACGGGCGATGTTGTCTTCGCGGTTTGCGGTGCAGCGATGCTGGATGACACCAAGACGAACGGTTTTCATGATAACACTCCTCGGGGAAGGTGCATGGTGACGCAGTGTAATGAACCGTGCTGGCTGATGAGCGGCCGGCAGTTGATGCCAATGGGTTTCCGGTCTGGAAAAAGACGGCCAATGGTCTCCACGGCTGCTGTGTCCTGGGGTACCCCGTAGGTCGGCACCAGCACCGCCTTGTTGATGACCAGAAAGTTGGCATAGGTGGCAGGAAGACGGTGCCCGTCCGGTGCATAACACGGTTGCGGCCAGGGCAGGGGCACGAGTTGATAAGGACGTCCGTCAGCGGTACGTAGGGCGTGGAGTTCCTGTTTCATGGCTGCAAGGGGAACATGGTGTTCATCGCGGGGATCGTCACAGCAGACATAGGCAATGGTGCTGTCAGAACAGAACCTGGCCAGGGTATCGATGTGGGCATCGGTATCATCACCGTACAGAGACCCGTTGTTTAACCAGAGAAAACGGGTTGCGCCGAGCAGTTCGGCCAGGGTCTGTTCAAGACTGTGTTGATCGAGGTGGGGGTTGCGGTTGGGACTGAGCAGACATCTGGCGGTGGTCAGGACTGTGCCGGCTCCATCGCTGTCAATACTGCCGCCTTCAAGTATCAGACCCGGCCTGCGTACCGGGTTGTTCCCGAAGGCCCCCTGGGCTTTCAGTTGAGCAGTAACCAGATTGTCATGGTAAGCTGCAAATTTCAGGCCCCAGCCGTTAAAGCCGAAGTCGTACAGGACGGGGCGGTCATCTTCGTAGACAGTGATCGGTCCGAAGTCACGCGACCAGGTATCATTGGTGGCCACCGGATAAAGGGCAACCAGGTCCGGATCGATTCCGGCCCGGAGGAGTTGCTCCCTCACCGGGGCAATGTCAGGTGCCACAATCACCAGGCGTTCATAACAACTCACAGCCCGGGCAATCTCGATGAATACCCCCTGAACCTGGGTCAGAGTGCTCTGCCAGTCCGTGTCCGCGTGCGGCCAGGCCAGCAGCACTCCATCCTGCTCTTCCCATTCAGCCGGTAGGCGTCTGTTCAAAGTGGTACTCCTGAAACTGATGATGTGGTAGGTTTGGTTCGGCTGCGAATCTAGCCGATCTGTGAATGCTTGTAAACCACAGCCATGCATCTGCCTGCACCCCCGATACGGGAAGAGGGTGTCTTCCGAGAACCGGTCCATGGAGAAGGCTTATGAAACAGTTGCTGCTCAATCATCTGATCTGCCCCCGTTGCCTGCCCGCCGAACACTGTCTCACACTTGAAGAGGAGTGTACAGTTGGTGAGGATATTGATACTGGTACCCTGATCTGCACACGGCACGGCTGCCGGTTCCCCATTGTTGACGGAGTGGCCATGCTTACCCCGCAGCCGTTGGATAACCATTCAATGGATGATCCCTATGAAACCGATGCAGCGGTTTCTGCATACCTGTGGGGTCAGTACGGTGATCTGCTCGGGGAGGAGCAGGCATCAACCGCCTATGCTGACTGGGCGGCCCTGATCCAGCCGCAGCGCGGGATAGCTCTGGACGCCGGAGCGGCAGTGGGGCGTTTTACCTTTGAGTTGAGCACCCGTTGTGACCTGGCGGTGGGTATTGACACCTCTCTTGCCTTTATCCGGGTTGCCCGGCGCCTCATGCAGGAAGGGACGATCACCTTTTGGCTGAAAGAGGAGGGGCTCCTTCACCGTGAGGTGACCATCACCCTGCCCGAACACTGGCGCAGGCAGCAGGTGGAGTTTATTGTTGCCGATGCCCTGGCCCTGCCGTTTCCCCGCAACTCGTCGGCGATTTTCTCCTCGCTCAACCTGGTGGACAAGGTGCCCTCGCCCCTTAGGCATCTACAGGAAATGAATCGGGTTACCCGCAGGCAAAACGCTCAATTCCTCCTGTCCGATCCGTTTTCCTGGTCCACCACAATTACACCACCTGCCAAATGGCTGGGCGGCACACCGACAGGCCGGTTTGCCGGTAAGGGAGTGGCCAATATCGCCCGTCTGCTCACCGATTCTCAAGGTGAACTGACACCGGTCTGGCAGGTTACCGAACCTCGCAGTCTCTGGTGGACACTCCGCACCCACAGCAATCACTACGAGCTGATCCGCAGCTGGTATATCCGGGCTCATCGGTAGGCAGATCAGCACAGCCTCTGTATTGATCTTTCTCCTCGTTTTTTCGTTTGTCCCTCTCTCCTTGCCGGTACTTCCAGCCGGATGTGTTGTGATAAAAACATAATTTTTTTTTGTATCTGAGAATATTTGTGATAGCCTTTCTCATAAAGGCTGCTGCTGCAGTGTAATTGACGCATGGCAGCTCTTCCTTGGAACCGGAAACAACTCATTCAAACAGCGGCAATACAGCACCACCAGGCTGCCTATCCTGTTGCCCGACTCCTGCCCCTGTAACTTCCACCCAGGTACCGTGTATGAACAACCTGCCAACATTTCCTCCCCGTGCATGCACCTTTGCACTTGAACCGCGTATCCTCTTTGATGGTGCCGCAATGGCTGCGGTGGATGATCACCTTGTTGCCGAGCAACACCATTTTACAGTAGAGACGATCAGTCACCAGGTGACAGAGGCGGTAACCAACAGGGCCGAGGTGCAGACTGAACAGGATGCTCCACCGGATGCCGGCGCCGCTGCATCGGCAACGCTGCTCATTGTTGATGGCAGGGTGCGCGATACTGCCACTCTGCTTGACGATATGCCGGCCAATGTCACTGCTATTGTTGTTGAGGTCGGCGAATCAGGTTTTGCCGCAGCGGCCGCTGCGCTGGATAGCCTTGAAGCAGTTGATTCGATTCAGATCATCAGTCACGGCACGGGCGGCGGTTTTTTTCTGGGCAGCGACTACATTGATGCTGCGACCGTGGTTCAGTACAGCAAACAGCTGCAACTGTGGGGCGCCTCATTGACAGACGGCGGAGATATCCTCCTGTACGGATGTCACATCGGTGCAGGAGCAGAGGGTGCTCTTCTTCTTTCTCAGCTGGCGGGTATGACCGGTGCTGATGTGGCGGCCTCGGTCGATGCAACCGGTGCCATGTCTCTGGGCGGCAACTGGATCCTGGAGGTCAGCACCGGATCCATTGAGGCCTTGCCGGCCATCACTGCTTCGGCGCGTGACAGCTATCAGTATCTGCTGGCTGCACCGGTCATCAACGACACAGCTGTCGAAACCCGTACTGTGGCTGAAGATCAACCTTTACCTTTAAGCGGACTCTCGGTGGAGGATGCGGATGATGATCAGCTCACCGTAACCTTCACTACGGCCGACGGAACCCTGAGGCTGGGAGAGAGTGGAGGGCTGAGCAACATCAGCGGTGACGGTACTGACACTCTCAGTTTTTCCGGAACAGTTGCTGATATCAATACGGCCCTTGCCACCCTTACCTTTCAGGGACTGCCTGACAAGAACGGTCCGGCAGAGGTTACCATGGAGGTAAGTGACGGTGAGAGCTCGATCAGCAGAACCATCAGTATCATCATTTCACCGGTGAACGATGCGCCAACCTGGTCCGGCGGTACCGGTGTCGAGGTTGCTGAAGGGGAGGAAGTCTTCTTCCAGCCTGTGGATCCGTTTCCGGACATCGGTTTTGAGCAGAGTCAGCTCGGCCTGCGCGAGATCGATAACACCGCGAACCAGGTTATCTTTAAAATAACCAGTCTGCCCGGTCAGGGGACGATCCGGCTGTCCGGAACAGAGCTTGCCGTGGGCTCAACATTTGCGGCCAGTCAACTGGGCAACCTGAGCTATACCCACAACGGCAGCCAGGTTCTGGCGAATACCGGCGACAGCTTCACCGTGATCGTTGACGACGGTGCCGGTGGCCAGCTTTTTCATCAAGAGGTTTCTATTACTGTAACACCGGTGAATCAGCCACCCAGTGTGATCGGCCGGGTGACGGTCATTGAAGGTGAAGCGCATGTGAACCTTGCCGGGGGAGGTGTTATTCCAGCCACAGGCAGTCCCCGGGGCAGCGTGACGGTGAGTGACCCTGATGACTCTTCTGACCGTCTGAGCTATGCGGTCACCGGTCTGCCGGAACACGGGACCCTCTTTTATGGAGGAGAGCCCATTGAAAGTGCAGATGTCCCTTTTGCAGTTGATGATCTCACCCTGCTTACCTACTCGCATGACGGTTCCGAGGCCAACGGTGTTCCGGACGGTTTTGATCTTCGTGTCACAGACAGCGGCGGAGGAACCGATACGCCGCTGTCCACTGTAGAGAGAGTGGTCATCGATGTGATCAACAACAACGATGATCCGGTTCTGGTAACAAACGTGCCCCAGACCATGCCCGATGGACAGTTCTCTCTCACCATCACTGCGGACATGCTGAAGGTGGAGGATGTGGATTCACCGCCAATTACCCTGACCTATACAGTCACCGCAGCACCGGATCCGGCTGAGGGCTATTTCACAGTGAACGGGCAACGTTTAATCATCGGATCAAGTTTTACCCAGGCTGATATCGATGCCGGTCGGGTCGTGTATTACAACCGTGCAAGCGAGGCGCACACCGCGGAACTGTCGTTCACTGTCAAGGACGGCGATCGTCGCCTCTATCCTACCCCCCGGGATGGGGGCATCTATGATGACGGAACAGACACCTTGACAGTCAATACCTTTACTGTGGAGATCAACGAGAACTCCCCGGTTTTTGGCGGTGACACACCCGGCGCAGCTGTAACGCACAGTACGCCGTCAGTCAGCGGAGACAATGCTGCAGAACTTTTTGAAAGCGGGTCTGTGGTTCTCACCAGTGCGGACCTGCAGGCCTCTGCCCCTGCAACTCCGGCCGGTCAGCTGGTCTACCGGCTTATCTCTCTTCCCGAGAGCGGTACCCTGTACCTGAACGGTACAGCCCTGAGCTACTCCGACAGTTTTACTCAGGACGACGTTGATCAGGGGCGGATTCGTTTCGAACATGCCGGTGATGAGGTGTTCAGTGACAGTTTTACCTATACGGTTTCCAACGGTGTTGCAGAAAGCAGCGCGCATGTTTTTCAACTGGACATCACTCCACAAAACGACACTCCGGTGGCCCGGGTGGGTGAACGGGTATTTGGGGCGGAAGGAGAGACTGTTCCCATCACTCAGGCTCACATTGTGCTGACCGATGCGGATCGATCATCTCCGGCCGGGGGATATGCTGTTGACAATGTCCTGAGTTTCCGGATCACAGAAGTCCCCGGCCACGGTGGCCTGTATCTGGACGGTACGCTCGTTACTGTCGGTACCGTGATCAGTGCTGCTGACCTCTCCGCTGGCAGGCTCGAGTACCGGCACGATGGCAGTGAAAACCATGCTGATGCTTTCACCCTGGTACCAATTGACGATCAGGGAGTGGGAGAAGATGATGTCACTGCGACCAATCAGCCAAGTGAAGGCACACCTCTGATCGTTCCCATTACACTGACTCCGGTCAACGATGCGCCGGAATTTGCAGGTAAACAGGAACTTATCGGGAGCAGAGCCGTACTTGAAGGATCAACCACCACCATCTGGGGAGCCGCCGGTTACTCCGGCCCCAACGGTGAAGGATCGGCTGATCTGCGAACAGACGATACCGGATATCTCGTGTATCAGGATCCTGACAATACGACCGAACAGCGGCAGTACCGGATAACTTCGGCTCCGGCCAACGGTGTGCTGATGTTGGGTGGCACGGTACTGTCAACAGGATCAGTGTTTACCCAGGACGATCTTGATCATGGGCTGATCCGGTACCGGCATAACGGCAGTGAAACATCCTCTGACTCCTTCAGCTATGTGGTCAGTGACGGTGATTACAGCGCCAACGAAGATGGTTCGTCTCCCCAGGGAACCACCGCTGACCCGGCAACCTTCCATATTGAGATTCTGCCGGCCAACGATCCTCCCGCCATCACTGTTTCAGCCGCACGACTGACCGTTGATTCGGCTGTCACTTGGGTGAGCCTTCCCGCAATTACCCTGGCAGATCCGGATGTTGGAGGTGACATGCGTCCCGGTGAGGAGGACTTCATGCAGGTACGGGTTGACTTCCGTGATGACGGGGGGAACCCGTATGGGGTGCTCAGTTTCAACGGCGGTGTGCCGGCAAATGTGACAGTCATCGGTGCAGCAGAGGGGTCCTCTCTTGTCTTTCAGGGCTCGCTTGCCGATGTGCAGGCTGCGCTGGATCGTGTTCAGGTCCGGTTGGCTGATGGCAGTGATCCTGATAGCGATGGATACTCCATCAGGGTTTCTGCAGATGATCGCCTCCGTAACGAATCCGGTGAACTGATCGGTGGTGCCAACGGCGGTCCGGTCAATGAGGACGGGTCAGCAGTTGATGATACAAACAACGTTGCCAGTGTCACTATCCGGGTTGCAGCCTCAAGTACGAATGACCCGCCGGTTATTACTGCGCCAACGCAGGTTACTCTCCTGGAGGACACACGCACCCGTATCAACGGGCTGTCGTTTGTCGATGACGATGCCTTTGACAGCAATACCACGACCGTCACCCTGACAGCTGAACGTGAAGGGAGGATCTATTTCAGTGCTTCCGGTTCGGGTCTGCCCGCAGGGGTTACCGTTGTTGCCGGGGCAGTGGGCTCGTCGAATGTGACCCTTCGCGGAACAACAGATGGACTGAACGCGGCCCTGGCCGCCCTGCACTACCTGGGAGCCACCGACTACAACGGTGATGATAGTCTGACCATTGAAGTTGACGATCACGGGAACACAGGTCAAGACGGCGGGACCTCCACAGCTGTTGCCACGATTGACATAGCCATCACTCCGGTGAATGACCCGCCGACTGTGACCATGCCGGTGGGAGCCCGTTATTTAACAGGTTCGACCGGAGTCTTCACCTTCACAGGTGGTGATGCATTGGGCTTTGATGATATTCGTGACAGAAGCCATACTCTGCCCGGATTTGAAGTGTCATCTGATGAGTACACCATCACCCTGGAAGCTCTTGATCCGCACAGTAATCCCTACGGCCATATTGAAGTGACTGAAACCTCCGGTCTCACGGTAACCGGACTTCATTCCGGTCGCGTCACCCTTACCGGTACCAAGGCAGATCTGGATGCAGCTCTGGCCACGGTCAGTTATCGGCCAGGGGATGCTAACGTCAATAGCGCCATTACCTTCCGCATGAGAGTTGACGATCTGGGCAACGGTGGAGAGGCCATCGGCGGCTCTGGAGGTTCCCTCACTGCAACAGGTGAGTGTA
This sequence comes from Desulfobulbus sp., assembly GCA_012729435.1. Classification (GTDB taxonomy): domain Bacteria; phylum Desulfobacterota; class Desulfobulbia; order Desulfobulbales; family Desulfobulbaceae; genus Desulfobulbus. The sequence goes on along the minus strand of JAAYDD010000135.1, from coordinate 18,353 downwards.
CCTTTTATGTCACTGATACGAACGACCCTCCAGGTTTTGCAGATCTGGATGCGGTCTCTGCGAACACCTATGTTGAAAACGGTCCTCCGGTGGTCATAGATCCGGATGCACAACTGACGGATCCGGAGCTTGATATATATCCGAGCTGGGCCGGCGCACAGTTGACCGTCAACCGCAGTCAAGGACAGGACAGTGAAGATGTTTTTGGCTTTACCGGATCCGGTGGTACCGGGATCAACCAGAACGGCACTGACCTTCGTAACGGTACAACTGTGATCGGCACCGTCACCAATACTGACGGTCGGCTGCATATCACCTTTAACAGTAACGCCACTGCAAATGTTGTTGATCGTGTGCTCCAGTCCATAACCTACCGCAACACGAGCGAGGCGCCACCGGATTCGGTGGAGCTGACCTTCACTGTCAACGACCAGAATTCGAATGCTGACGGCGGGACGGCCGGATCAGGTCAGGATCAGGGAAGCGGCGGATCATTGTCTTTCTCACAGAATGTGACAGTGAACATCGAACAGAGGATTGACAACCCGGTCCTCTCCAGTGGCAGTGGAATAACGTATACCGAAAATAATCCTCCACAGACTGTGGATTCCGGTCTGACCATCACTGATCTTGATGACACCCATATGCTGAGTGCCCAGGTGGCGATCAGCTCCGGTTTTGTCAGTGGTGATGTACTGGCAGTTGATGTGACCGGCACCGGTATCACCGCTGTGTACAATGAAGAGACCGGTGTCCTGATGTTGACAGGTGTCGACACTGTGGAGCACTACCAGCAGGTACTACGTAGCCTGACCTATGAGAGTACGAGTGAGGATCCCACCAGCGATGCCACGAGAACCAGCCGTACCCTGACATATACAGTTCAGGATAACGGATCAAGCGGCGCCGGCTAGGGCGAGGGCACCACCACCCGGACAGTCAATGTGGTGGCTGTTAACGATGCACCGGTTTTATCCAAACCAGCATCAGAGCGGGTGTTTACTGAAAATGATCCCCCTTTGCTTCTGGAGCCGATGGGTTGGTTGTTAACTGATGTGGATGATACACAGATGACCGAAGTCCGGGTGCAGATCGTCTCCGGCCTGAGTAATGACGATGTCCTCAGTGCTGAAGACACGGCTCTGCCTTCCGGGTGGTCGCAGAATTACAATCCCACCACAGGAGTTCTGACACTAAGCGGACCTGCAGCAGGGACTGCAGCGGTGATCACAGCGATGCAGACTGTGACCTACTCCAACGAAAGCGAAGATCCGACCGAGGATGAGCGGGTCATCAGGTGGCAGGTGCGTGATGCCAACAGTGATCTGGCAACAAACGGCGCACAGTGGTCAAATGTTGTGGAGACCAGACTGCAGGTGATCTCTGTTCCTGATCCGCCGGTTGCTGTGAATGATCAGGCTGTGATCAGTGAAAATGACGTTTCAGTCAGCGGCAACGTCAAAACAAACGATTATGATGTGGATAACACGAATAACGAGCTGAACATCACCGGGATACGTCACGGTACAGAGGCTCAGGGTGGATCCATGACCGGTGTTCCACCTGCAACGGACAGCACCAACGGAACGACAGTCATCGGGCTTTACGGTACATTACGTCTCGGTGCTGACGGCAGCTGGATCTACAGCCTTGATAATGAAAACCCGATTGTCAATGCTCTTAAAACCGGAGAGACATTGCAGGAATACTTTACCTACGAGTTAACAGATCCCACTGATCTTTCCGATACAGCTCAGCTGACGATTACCATCAATGGAGTCACCGACGGTGCCCCAACCATCGGGGCGGTGGATGAAAATGGAGCGGAACCGGGGCATCTGACTGTGTTTGAGGCCGGATTGACCTCAGAGACCGATACCAGGGAAACCAATGAAGGCCGCATTTCGCTGGCAACAGCTGATGGTTTAAGTACAGTTACGATCAACGGTACTACACTTCCATTAAGGCAGCTCCAGAACCTTGGTGATAATCCGGTCACGATTCCCACTGTAGAGGGGAGTATAACGTTAACCGGGTTCACTTCAACGGCCGAGGTTGGTGGTGTACCGGTGAGCGGCGAGTTGACCTATACCTATACCCTGCAGCGGCCACGATCCACTCCGGGTGAGGATGCATGGCAGGAAATCGTACCCCTGACAGTGACGGATGCGGGCGGTGCAGCAGGACATGGCAGCCTGATCATTCGTGTGGTCGATGACATGCCCACTGCCGAAGATGATGTCAACAGCGTTGTGGAGGGGGTGGGTGATGAGACCTCTGTTACCTCGGGTAACGTTGTCACCGGCAGTGCATCGGGCGATGCTGCTGACCGTATCGGTGCGGATCATACCGACACGCCGGTGGTTGGGGTTGCATTCGGGGCAACACCAGGAAGCGTAGGCACACCACTGTCCGGAGCGTACGGCGAGCTTGTACTTGCAGCAGACGGCAGTTATACCTACACGCTGGATAATGACAACCCGGTTGTCAACGCGCTTCGCCCCGGAGAAACATTAACTGAAACCTTCACCTATACAATTGCCGATGGGGACGGTGACCGGAGTACCGCCTCCCTGACGATCACCATCCACGGTACCAACGATCCGCCCGTTGCACGGGATGACGGACCTTATGACATCCTGGAAGATACACCCCTGGACAGCATCGATGTGCTGGCAAACGATACTGATCCTGAAGATGATCCGCTGACTGTTGTGGCCGCGACCGTTGATCCGGGCCAGGGCAATGTTTCCATCAATGCGGACGGCACCCTGCGTTTTGATCCGGCCCGGGATTTTTACGGTACTGCGGTCATCAGCTACACCATAAGTGACGGTGCCGGGGGATTCTCCTCAGCCCAGGTGGTTATCCGCGTGGGCCCGGTGAACGATCCGCCGGTGGCAGTGGATGACCATGCAGCCTCACCTGACGGCCGCGCAGTGAATATTCCTCTGCTGGCAAACGATTATGATGTGGATGGCGATCCGTTAACAGTCACCCATATTGCCGGAGTTCCTCTGCTCCCCGGTGAGTCAACTGTTCTTCCTGAAGGAGTCGTTACCCTCCAGGATGACGGTGTTGTGGTCTTTACACCCAATCCGGGGGTCCAGGGGGCGGTCCGGTTTTCCTACACAATCAGCGACGGTCAGGGGGGAACTGCTGACGGATGGGTCACGGTACAGGTGACTCCCGAGGCAGTGATTGATCCGCCCACTCCCTCGTTACCGCCGCTGGGTCAGCCGCCATTGTTTGGTGACCAGGTAGATTTACCCGGTGTCTGGTTTGGAGAGGAGGTGCGCCACGGCATTATCCGACCCTCCCTTGACATGGATCCGGCAATGTATGTCCTGCAGGTGGTGGAACAGGCCCAGGCCGAGAGTCGAGCTGATCAGTGGCGGGTTCTGAGTCGTCCTGAGCAGGTACAGCCGCCGGAGGTTCGAAGCAGATCACTGGGCAGCGGACTGGGCATGGATCCTGCGGTTTTTGTGACGCCCGCCGTGCGGGATGCACAGGCCCAGGGCAGTTTTATTGATCAGTTTGTCCAGGGCCGGGTAACGAGGCTTTCTCTGGGAAGTGACCGGTTACTGCCCACTCCTGATCTGGGTGCATTTGATATGCAGGAGCTGCTGCCTGCGGGTCAGTCTGTTGACCGCACCACCGGAGAGACCGTTCCTGGGTCAGAGCCGGCTGCAGGGCCGTCAAACCGGCACCAGGCATCTGCAAAGGGTGCACTGTCTTTTGGTGAACAACTTCGTGCCGCAGGGACGCAGGCACCGCTGACAACCGGGAACGGGCAACTGGCCGTTACCTCTTCCAACCGATAACTTTTACTGTGAATTGAGCGATTATGAATGTATCTACCACCTGTTCTTTGTTACAGTTTCCCCTGGTTCGCCGTCTGGTGAGTTTGTGCGGTGTGGCTCTGATAGTGAGCGGATGCGGTGCGGTACAGCCAAAACCCTATACCGACGATGAGATCAAGGCCCGGGTCGATCAGGACCACCAGCTGATGTACGCGGATCAGGAGCCGGTCACAAGGCCCATCACCTTTTACGATGTCGGTGCACGGGCATTGAAGTACAATCTTGATTACCGTCTCAAACTTATGGAGCAGGCTCTGGCCAAAGATCTGCATGATGCGGCAACGTATGAGATGCTGCCAAAGGTCGTGGCCGGTGCCGGTTATGTCAACCGGAACAACGATTCCGGGGGACGTTCCATCGGGATAGAGGATGGTATAGAAACCCTGCGGCCCTCCACTTCTCAGGAGCGGGAGCGCACTCTGGCGGATCTCACCTTTTCCTGGAATGTGCTTGACTTCGGTGTTTCCTATTACCGTGCCAAACAGAAGGCTGATCAGTCACTGATGGCTGAGGAGCGCCGGCGCAAGGTGGCGCAGAACGTTTTACAGGATGTACGCAACAGTTACTGGCGGGCGCTTGGAGCGCAGCGTCTGGTCGGCCGGGTTGATGCCCTGCTTGGCAGGGTGAACCATGCCCTGAGTCGCGCCAAACAGGTGGAGAAGGACGGTCTGATGCCGCAGGCAGAGGTCCTGGCCTATGAGCGGGCTCTGCTGGATGCTGTCAGTCTGCTTACCCTTCGTCGGCAGGATCTTGATCTGGCACGAACAGAACTGACCGCACTCATGTCCTTGCCGCCAGGTGTGAGTTACACCCTTGCCGATGAAAAGGAACAGCCGTTACCGTCGCTACCGGTTAACCTTGAAACCCTGGAGCGCGTGGCTCTGGAAAAACGACCGGAGATCATGGAGGAGTGGTATCGGAAGAGGGTGACTGAAAACGATATCAAGGCTGCCAAACTGCTGCTCTGGCCGAATCTTGGCCTGGATGCCGGGATACACTATGACTCCAACACGTACAACTACAATGCCAACTGGGCCGATGTCGGTGCCCGCCTGAGCTGGAACGTGATGAAGCTGGCGCAGTGGCCGGCACTGGAAAGATCCTTAGAGCATCAGAACAAGACCGATGACCTGCGCCGAACTGCCCTGTCCATGGCAGTGCTGACCCAGGTTCGGATCGGTGCCCAGCGGTACGGTATGGCTTTGGCGGAATTGGAGTTTGCCGAGGAGAGTCTGCGGGTTGACCAGCGGTTATTGACCTATGCCCGGTCTGCAGCCAAAGCCCAGTTTGATTCCGAACTGGAGGTCATCCGCACGGAGGCGCGTGCCCTGCTGGCCGAATACCAGCGGTATGCCTCCTATGCCAATGCCCAGGCTGCCTGGGGCCGGCTGTATAACTCCATTGGCCTGGATGTGCTCCCTGAGGCAATTGAGAGCTCCGATGTGTACACGGTATCCGATGCCATCAAGAAGACCATGGAACAGTGGCAACTTGTAACCTTTGCAGGTACCCGTCATGACGCTACAAAGTAGACTGTTAGTCTGTGCGGTTTTGCTGACCGTTCTGCTGGCGCTTCCTCTTGCAACATCTGCCAGAACCGGAGATGCCGGCAGGGCTGACCAACCGGATCTTCTCGTTGATCCCAACGCAATCCGGGTCCTCCTGAGTCCGGAGACAGAGACCACTCTGGCTGCTCAGATGACCGGTACCCTGATCAGTCTGAATACCACACTCGGCGGATCAGTGAACAGGGGAGACGTACTGGCCGCTTTTGACTGCAAGGAGCAGACCGCCAGGTTGCGCATAGCCCAGGCCGAGCAGACCGCAGCCCGGGAGACGCTGGTAACCAAGAAACAGTTGCGCAAACTTGATGCTGCCGGAGATCTGGAGGTCTTACAGGCATCGGCAGCAGCTGACAAGGCTGCTGCAGCAGTCGGTCTGGCACAGGCCCACGTCTCCCAGTGCACGGTGACCGCTCCGTTCACCGGCAGGGTGGCCAAGGTGCATGTCAAAGCCTATCAGGGAGTGCAGCTCAGCGCTCCGCTCATTGATCTGATCGGCAGCGGGCCGCTCAAACTCCGTCTCAATGTGCCCTCCACGATGCTCATCAGTCTCAAGGAGGGCACTCCCTTTGAGGTTGATATTGATGAGACCGGTAAAAGCTATGCAGCCAGGGTAACTGCGGTGAACGCCAGGGTTGATGCTGCGGCCCAGACTGTAGAACTGGAGGGCAGACTGGACAGTCCGGAAAAGGAACTTCTTCCCGGTATGACCGGCGTAGCCCGCTTTCCTGTCACTTTCTGATGTCGGTCATTATGCATGCCGATACTGCATTGCCTGATGCTGTGGCAACCGCACTGGAGGCCCGTGCCCGCCGGGCCGTATCTCTTGAAGAGTTAACCTTTTCCATTGCCAACGATGCCTTTACCGCGCTGCCGTTTCGTCAGGCCCTTGTCCTGGATGACACGGACGGTTCTTTACTGGCGATTTCCGGCCTGGCAAGGATCGGTGAAGATACCCCCTATGTGCTCTGGTTGCGTCGTTTGTGGCCATGGCTGAAAAAGCAGTCTGCCGAACCTTGCAGCTGGCTGACCCTCGAAGAGATGGGACGGATTCTACCGGCGGATCTTCGAGAGGGGTGGGAGGAGTGGTGGCCGATCGGGGTATGTGTTCTGGCGCTGACCGACCGTGCGGGCGATGTTCTTGGGTGGGTGTGTTTCCTGCTTGAAAATCCGCCGTCGCCGGTTCAGAAAGCGATCCTGCAGCGGGTTGCTCAGACCTGGGGGTACTGCTGGGAGATGCTTGCCGCCCGGCATTCCGACACCTGGCGCAGCAGATTGAAAAGAGTGAGCCGTTTTAAATGGCTGACCGTGGCAGCACTCATCGTCCTGTCTCTGATTCCGGTGCGGCAGAGTGTGCTGGCTCCGGCCGAGGTCATTTCTCTGGACACGGTGGTTGTGGCTTCACCTCTGGACGGTGTTATTAAAAGTGTACATGTCCGGCCCAACCAACCGGTGAAGAGCGGCCAGCCCCTTTTTTCCCTGGATGATACGACACTTCGCAGTCGTCGGGAAATTGTTCAGAAAGCGGTGGCTGTTGCTGATGCTGAACTGCTGGCTGCAACTCAGAAGGCCTTTGATACCCCGCAGGGCAGAAGCAGCCTGGCCCTGTTATCCGGACGTGCCCAGGAAAAACGTGCTGAATTGGCGGCAATCCAGGCTCAGCTGCATCGGGTGGATATCACTGCCGAACGTGACGGGGTGGTTGTTTTCAGTGATCCTGATGACTGGATAGGCCGGCCGGTGAGCACCGGTGAGCGCATCATGCAACTGGCCAACCCCGAAAAACCCGGTGTGCTGATCCATGTACCGGCAGCAGAGGCGGTCGCCTTTGAGGTCAATGCCCCGGCCAGATTATTTCTCACTGTTGATCCGCTTCACCCTCTTCAGGCTGTTGTCAGTGAAAGCAGTTTTCAGGCGGTGGTATCACCTGCCGGTGTGGCCGGTTACCGGTTGCGTGCAGAGTTTACCGATGCCGTGCTCTCTGTTCGTCTCGGGTTGCGTGGTACTGCCAAGATATACGGTGAACGGGTGCCCCTTGTCTATGTCCTGTTGCGCCGCCCGTTGGCCACCTTACGTGAGTGGACCGGATGGTGAGTACTGCAACGCCACTCCTGCCGCCGTTACGCCAGGATCTGCAGTTGCATCAGGCGGCACCGAACCGGGACGGCTCTCCTGCCTGGACGATCCAGGATCCTGTTTCCAATCGATTTTTCCGTATCGGCTGGCTGGAGTTCGAGTGTCTGCGGCACTGGTCGCCGCAGGCCGACCGGATTGCTGCTGCAGTTACCGCGTCAACTCCCATGTCCGTGGCCGTTGAACAGGTCGCGGCCTTTGCCCGTTTTCTTGAATATCATCAGCTGCTGCGCCTTGATGGTGAAGCCATGGCCCGGATGGCCGCCACCTCCAGGGTATTGACCTGGCACCATTGGCGCTGGTGGTTATGTCATTACCTGTTTGTCCGGATCCCGCTGGTCCGACCGGAACGGATACTCAGGATGATACTGCCCCTGGTACGACCGCTTGCAAGTCGCAGCGGACGTATCTTCCTGGTTGTTGCCAGTCTGCTGGGTGTATTTCTTACCACCCGCCAGTGGGATGTGTTTACCCACAGTGTGGCCGGTTTGATCACACCAGCCGGTATACTCGGTTTTCTGCTGGCGATCATTGTCTGTAAAACCTGTCATGAGCTAGGGCATGCCCTGGTGGCAACGCACTTTGGTGTGCGTGTCGGTCATATGGGAATAGCTTTGATGGTGTTGTGGCCGATGTTGTACACCGATGTCGGCGAGTCATGGAAACTTCGTTCAGCAAGACAACGATTGGCGGTCTCCGTTGCCGGAGTCGGCTGTGAACTCGTACTGGCCGGACTTGCAACCCTGGCATGGGCGCTGCTGGTCGACGGACCGGCTCGCCAGGCTGCCCTTTATGCAGCCACCACCGGATTGGTTGTCTCTCTGGCCATCAACGCCAGCCCGTTCATGCGTTTTGACGGCTATTTCATCCTCTCCGATCTGCTCGATATTCCCAATCTTCACGAACGATCAGGAAATCTGGCCAGGAACTGGCTGCGTAACCGGCTGTTCGGATGGCAGGAGACCGATACCGAGTCTTTTTCCCGACAGATGCGATTCTGGCTGATCCTCTTTGCCTTCATGACCTGGTGCTATCGTCTTGTGGTATTTGCCGGAATCGCTGCTGCAGTCTACTTTTTCTTTTTCAAAGCCTTGGGAGTGATACTGTTTGTGGTCGAGATCAGCTGGTTTATCCTCCGGCCGATTACCACGGAGCTCGGATTATGGATCCGGCGCTGGCGTGAGATCGGTCGTGGCCGCCTTGCGGGACTTGTTGTTGTACTGATGACAGGGATAACTGCACTGGCCTGGCCCTGGGAATCCCATGTCGGTGCTCCGGCTGTGGCGCATCCCGGCCGACAGCAGCTGGTGTTCAGCCCTTTTGCGGCACAGGTTGTTTACCTGCACCCGACAGGAATGGTGCAGGCAGGAGAGGTGCTGGCCCAGTTTGAGTCTCCGGATCTTGTTGCCCGGAATAAACAGAATCAGGCCCTGGTCCAAGGTCTCCAGCAAAAGTTGGCGGGTCTGAGTGTCCAGTCCGACGAGATGGATCAGCGTCCGGTTGTCAGCGGGCAGCTGGCAATGCAGCTAGCAGAGACAGCAGCGGTGCAAGATGAACAGAACCGCCTTGAGGTGCGCGCCGGCTTCACCGGTCTCTGGCTGGATAATGATCCGCTGCTGCGGGAAGGAACATGGATCAGCCCGCAAATTCAGGTCGGTCTTCTGATTGACCCGGCCAGATGGGTGGTTGATGTGTACGTTGAGCAGCGGCAGGTGGATCAGGTGTATCTTGGTGCATCCGCTCTGTTCCGCCCCGAACGGGGATGGCAGGCGTTTTCCGGAACGGTCACGGATATCGAGACCAGCCCCTGCAGTCAGTTGGTTTCACCACTGTTTGATGCCCGGCGGGGCGGGCCCATTGCTACACGTGACGAACCTGCAACCATGACGCCGGCAGATACCCTTTATCGGGTGCGGCTAGAACTTGCAGAGCCGTTGCCGATGAATAGGGAAGTGCGGGGAACCGCCCGTATCGAGACCCCGGGAAAGAGCAGGCTGGCGGAAATGGGCCGGCAGCTGCTCGCGGTTCTTATCCGGGAAAGCGGGTTTTGATCCGTCGGTCCCGACGGAACATTTCAGCCGGGCAGATTGATCCCCCCGTCTCTGGCAGCACCGATGAGACATTTCCCGGTCATACCCACCATCACTTCCTGGAACCATAAGCGTAGAGGACCGACGCTGAGAGAGAGCTCATTACAGGGAATTACGAGTTGTTCGTTGTAACTGACTGTCCGTAACCTCAGGCTGCAACTGATCGACTTTTTTATGGAGCGTGCATTCTGTTGTCGCTATATACTTTGCAGGGTTTGTACAGTCTTGCCGGACTCCGGTCATAGGCTGGAGATACGGACTCTCTGTACGTATCTGTGAGAATGCAGTATCCGCCGAAAACATGACAGATGAAGTTTCAATCAGATGGAAATATTACGGTCACAGGTTTGACCGCTGCTGAGGCAGAGGAACAGCTGCGACGATACGGTCTCAATGAAATCGCAGTGCCGCAGGCACGTTTTGTTAAACGTGTACTTGAGAAATTCTGGGCCCCAGTCCCCTGGATGCTTGAGGCGGCCATCGGGCTCGAGCTCTGGCTCGACAAGTATTTCGAGGGTGCCATCATTGCCGCGCTTATTGTTTTCAACGCAGTGGTGGCAATGATTCAGGAGGGACGCGCCCGTGCAGCACTTGCCGCTTTAAAATCGCGGCTTGCTCTGAATGCCACTGTACACAGAGATGGGGTATGGAAGACGATTCCCGCCCGGGAGGTTGTCCCTGGAGATCTTGTCAAGTTGACTCTGGGCGGAGTGGTCCCTGCCGATGTCCGGTTGACGTCCGGTGAACTGCTACTGGATCAGTCAATGCTCACCGGCGAGTCCATACCGGTCGAGATCGGCAGTAACGCTGTTGCCCATGCCGGTACTCTTGTGCGCAGAGGAGAAGCGGAGGCGGTGGTCACAGCAACGGGAATACGTACAAAGTTCGGACGGACCGCCGAACTCATTGAAACAGCACATGCAACGGGTTCTCAGCAGACCGCCGTGCTTCACATCGTACGTAATCTCGCCCTTTTCAATGGGATTATCATTATCGGTCTTGTTGGCTATGCCCGGTACCGCGGTTTGGAGTTTGCGGTGATTGAACCGATCATTCTGACAGCGGTGCTTGCCTCGATTCCTGTCTCTCTGCCGGCAACATTCACCATGGTAGCCGCTCTTGCCGCCCATACCCTGGCACAACGCGGTGTACTGGCCACCCGTCTTTCTGCACTTGATGAGGCGGGGACCATGGATGTGCTCTGTTCGGACAAGACCGGAACTCTGACCCGTAATTCGCTGCAGGTTACTCAGACGCGTCCTGCCGGACAGCTCACCGGGCCCCAACTCCTTGAACTGGCGGTCCTGGCGAGCTCCGATGGCGGGGCGGATCCGGTGGACACGGCGATCCGTATCGCGGCGCCTTCGGTTGATGACCTGTCGTACCGTCTGTCATTTCTCCCTTTTGACCCGACAACAAAAAGGGCGGAGGCGTTTATCGCAGATCCTCAGGGGGGACCGGTTCGACACGTTGTGAAGGGAGCCTTTGCTGTTATTGCTGAGACGGCGGTGAATGCGGACCATGATCTGCACAAAGATGCCATGGAACTGGAAGCACAGGGCTATCGGGTTCTGGCAGTGGCACAGGGTACCGAAAAGGGGCTGGAGATTGCAGGCCTCATAGCGTTGAGCGATCCGCCGCGTGAGGATGCTGCCGCTTTGATCAGTCGTCTGCAAGATCATGGTGTCAGAATGCTGATGGTGACCGGCGATGCGCCGGCTACTGCTGAAGCAGTGGCACGTCAGGTTGGTCTGACCGGCCGTGTCTGCTCAAAGGATGATGTCGCGGTGCAACTTCAGCCCGATGGCTGCACCGTATTTGCTGGTGTGTTGCCGGAGGATAAGTTTACCCTGGTTCACAACCTGCAGACGGCAGGGCATACTGTGGGGATGTGTGGAGACGGTGCCAACGATGCTCCGGCATTGCGTCAGGCGCATATGGGCATTGCCGTTTCACAGGCAACAGACATAGCCAAGGCTGCTGCCGGGCTTGTTCTGACCGAGCCGGGACTGAACGGTGTTATGGCTGCGGTCGAGGAGGGACGGAAGGCGTTTCGTAAGGTCCAGACGTATGCTCTCAATTCGATTGTCAAGAAAATATCTACAGTACTGTTCATTGCGGTCGGGTTTTTCATGACCGGACATGCAATTCTTACTCCTCTGTTAATGATTGTCCTGCTGGTCGTTGGTGATTTTCTGTCAATGGCCATTGCCGTAGACCGGGTTGTGCCGTCACAGAAGCCGAATGTCTGGCGTGTTGATGCCCTGGTGATAACCGGCGCCGTGCTCGGGGTGGTGCAACTGATCTTTGCAGGCACTGTTCTGGCGATCGGTACTTTTCAGCTGCACCTCGCACCTGAGGCACTGACAACCCTGGCCTTCATAACCCTGGTTTTTTCCGGTCAGGCAGCACTATATGCAATTCGCACCCGCCATGCTCTCTGGGAGACATTGCCATCCGGCAGGCTGGTTGCAGCCTCTGTTATCGATATTATCATCGGTGTCGCGGTGGCGGTTTCGGGACAGATCACAGCACCTTTGCCCGGTTCGGTGATCGTCGCCGTCTTTCTTGGATCGCTCCTGCTTGCGGTGATGATGAATCTGTTGCGTCGAGTTGTCTTGATGTGGGTCAAAGATATCTGATGCGGACCTGCGGTGTTCTTGCTGTATTGCCGCTGATTGCAGTCTGTGCTCTGAGCGAGAGCAGGCACAGAGGGGCGATTACCATGCAGGCCTAGCCTCAAATCCCGGGACGGCCATAAAGCCAGTCTCAGTTTCTGATCCGCATCATACAGTCAGACGTTCACCCAGTGATCCGAATCCTCGTCTCATTTAAATCCTCGGTGTCCGGATGCCGGATGATGGGTCTTGTCAAATACCCGGTTTGTAGGAACCAGCGAGTTCCGGGCTAAAAACAGATGTAGAAATAATTCCGGTACTCTGATTCATCAAAGCCGGGTTACAGCTTGCTGCTCCAAAATCGGCAGGAGATACAGCCGGAATGAAGGGAGTGCAGCCGATCACTCAACTCTCTAAATTGTACAACTCTTTACCGTGATGATCGCAGATACGTACACAGACACTGCGAACAGCGGATTCATCACCGGACTTTTGGTGATCGGCTGACCTGCAAAGAAATGTTAATGACCAAAGATCAGATCGTTACGTATCCAACCAACCGTGGCGCCACTCTCGTAGTACCCGAGTTTCACCCAGTTCTTGGCTCTTGCCTGAATGGTGTAAATTTCTCCGAATTCCGCAGTGGCGACAACGTTGCCACTCGTATTGGAGGTGCTGCGGATGTTTGCTTTTTCAACAATAATAACAGCGGTGTCTATGTTGGAGACCAGTGGTTTGTGGACCCAGCCGTTATTGTTCTGCCAGTCTTTAAAGTATACCCATCCATTGCTTTCTTTGACTATTTTGATCGGATAGCCAAGGGGAGCAATGAACAGCACCGGGCTGTTGAGATTGGGTTGTTCGCGGATATTCACCTGGTCTTTTCCGATGCTCTTTGCATTGACCGGACCGGTCAGACTAAAGATAAGGGGTGTGGCCAGCAGACAGGTACGCAGTATCTTGAATGGTGCAGTTTTGTTCATACTTGATCCCTTCTCAACAGATAAGAGTTTAACGTTCAGTCGATTATCCGACGTCGTTTTAGTTTATTTTGCAGGTGTCATTTTGACCCTTTGCAGTATATTTGCACGTCTGACATAAAATTTCAACATGAGTCGGCCAACAATATGCACCCTCAAGACTTGGACCCGGGTTGCTGATCTGAGACAGATCAGCTGTCCGCTCGTTTGTTCCCGGTTGAGTTCATCAGGATAACGAAATGCTATATTATCTGTAGTTCCGGGAGGTTGCATGATTTTACCCTTCTGATGCCTAAGGAAGGAGAAAAGCAGTTTTTCTCATGCTTTGTTTGTGCAGAGATGCAGTTTCACTGACCGGTTGCACGGTAATTTTTTTCAGAATATTTTTGCGTTTTAAAACACCGTCTGCGAAGTACAGGGGCTGCTGCCGAATCTGCCCGACAAAGAAATGATCATGGCAGGTTTATGCACACGCTTGCCTCTGTGCCGGAATGGAGACTCTTCTTGTTGAATTTCTGTCTCAGCTAGAGCTGAGCTGCGTACAGCCGGCAGGTGTATTTTTTACAATGAGTTTCATAGACAGAACGGGGGCATTATGGCTTTTCGTCTTTGTAGATTGTTTCTGTCCGTATCCTTTACGGTGACTGTCCTTTTGGCTCTGTCGGCTGCTGTCACAGCCATTTCCGCTGAAGGATGGCGAACACCGAGTCCTGGTGATCCGGAACGGGCTCAGATTATGGATGCCTTGCGCACCGAACTTGCACAGTTTCATCCGCACGCCCGTCAGATGGTGTTTGTGGTGCGAGAGTTGTGCATCTCTTCGACCAGTGGCTGGCTGAGTGCAGATCCGCGTTCAGCCGATGGAAAGAACAGCTATGAGACCGTTAACGCCACATTAAAACGTCATGCACAACGCTGGGTTGTCGAAGAGATTGCCTGTGGAGAAGAGGACTGTCCACCGGGGACGGATGCCGAGGCTCTGCGCCGTCGTGTGGGGCCGAAGTGCCCGTGAAAGAGGGGATGGCACCGGCTGATTCAGAAAGCGGGTCAGCCGGTGTTGTGCTGAGTATTCTGGTCCTGCGGGCAGAAGCGATCGGCATTGTGCGGAATCACGGCACCGTCTTTACATCCGGGATCAGGGAAGGGAACTACCCGTTTCTGCCTACTGTCCGGCAACCGTCCTACAGGCCGGCAAGCGTTACATATTTGATTTCCAGATATTCCTCCAACCCTTCCTTTGCGCCTTCTCTGCCGATACCTGATTGCTTGATACCTCCAAAAGGGGCGACTTCGTTGGAAAGGAGACCGCTGTTAACGCAAACCATTCCGGCTTCGATGGCTGTCGCAACTCGCAGTACCCGTCCGATATCGCGCGCGTAAAAGTAGGCGGCCAGACCGAATTCACTGGTATTGGCCATGCTGATGACTTCCTCTTCGGAGTGAAAACGAAACAGGGGAGCCACCGGACCGAAGGTCTCCTCGCGGGCTATTCGCATTGACTGGGAAACATCGATGAGAATGGTGGGCTCGAAAAAAAGACCGCCCTGCGGATGGACTGTTCCGCCCAGAATCACCTTGGCACCCCCGGCCAGCGCATCTGCGATATGTGCCTGTACCTTTGCGAGCGCTTCTGAGTTGATGAGAGGTCCGATTGTTACCCCCGGCTCGGTGCCTGTGCCAACCTTCATTGTCTGCACTCTGGCAGCAAGCTTTTCCGCAAAGACCTGATACACAGCATTCTGGACATATATCCGATTGGCGCAGACACAGGTTTGTCCGGCATTACGGTATTTGGAGGCCAGAGCACCTTCAACAGCCGCATCCAGATCCGCATCGTCAAAAACAATGAACGGAGCATTGCCACCGAGCTCAAGTGAAAGCTTTTTGACGGTAGACGCCGACTGCGCCATGAGCAGGCGTCCCACTTCAGTGGAACCGGTGAAGGAGAGTTTTCGCACCACCGGACTGTTGCAGAGGGTTTCGCCGACCTCGGGTACGCGGGCCGCATCACAGGGGACGATGTTCAACACACCGGGCGGAATGCCTGCCTGATCTGCGAGCACTGCCAGGGCGAGGGCGGTAAGCGGCGTGGCTTCAGCCGGTTTACAGACCACGGTACACCCGGCGGCCAGGGCGGGGGCCACCTTGCGGGTGATCATTGCCAATGGAAAGTTCCAGGGAGTGATGGCCGCACAGACACCGATGGGCTGTTTGATGGTCAGGAGCATACGGTCTGCAAGCGGACTTGGGATGACACTGCCGTAGGCACGTTTGCCCTCTTCGGCGAACCATTCAACGAAAGAGGCTCCGTATGCGACTTCGCCTCTGGACTCGGTCAGCGGTTTGCCCTGTTCAAGAGTAATGAGCCGTGCCAGGTCTTCAGCGTTGGCCCTGATACGTTCAAACCACAGTTTAAGGATCTCGGCCCGGCTCTTTGCCGGTAACGATCTCCACTCCGGCCAGGCCTGATTCGCAGCGTTAATTGCCGCCAGGGTTTCAGAGGCACCCATGTCAGCCACCATGGTTATGGTCTGACCGGTTGCAGGGTTGGTCACCGGATAAACCCGCTGATCATCGGCATCCTGCCATTGTCCGTTAATATATCCCCGGGTTCTGAGTAATGATTTTTCGTGAAGCGGTACATTCATGATACATTCTCCTTGAGGTTGGACGTAAGACGGCCAGAGAACGGGACGCTGGTAAGAAATATACCATCTGATTGTTCTACGATCTGTCTTGATGCACAATCTTATTTTGGTGAAGACAGGAGAATTTCTTTTTTTGTTCCTCTCGGCGGCCGCATCTGATTCAGTGTTTATCGGTCAGCCAAAAGATTCTCACCTGACACGCTGTTTGTGATCGGTGCCGGCGCAGAGCGATGCCCGCCCGCGGTTCATCGGGCGCACCGGATGAAAAATCAGGAAAATCTCTGAGTGCTCTGTCCGTTTTTACGGAGTGATGAGAGAGGTGTGGGTGAAAAAGGATTTCGCCGCAGGGGTGTTTTGTTCCCGGCCGGGGAAAATATTGAAAAGAGATGACCACAGATTTAAGTGGATGTGCTGGCGGCAGCGGCTTTCCGGGCACCGCAGAGTGCGTCCGCGGTACCCGGGATTTTTAAGCTCAGAATGCGATCTTGACGGTTGTTGTCCATGTTGTGGTCTTTTCAATGTTCTGTCCCCAGATATCCTGCTGAACACCCAGGTTGACGAGCCATGTGTCATTGATCGGCATAACAAAGCCTGCCGTAACGGCTAAAACCTGCGCATCTGACTCATCTTTCAGATAATCGTGGCTGTAGTTCAGCTCTACCTCGGGCTGCAGCCAGGGGAGTATCTGGTATCCGAGAGCCAGGTCGGCGTTCAGTGTTCCCCGGACATTTTCCCGTTTATTGCCGATGGGCAGAGAGAACCCGATGTCTCCGTTGAGCGTCCATTGTCCCCAGTCTTTTGTTGCAACCAGGGTCTGATTAAAGCTCCAGTACTCCTGGCTGGTGCCTATCTCTTCCTGGTCTGAATCGCTGCCGACCGGGATGGTGACTCCGGCAATATAGGCAATTTCAAGATTTCGGGCCTCATCGTTAAAGAAGCGGTACCGGCCGCTCAGCTCAATATCGGTAAAATCTTCACCACGAAAAGGTCCGAGCTCCTCGGCTTCCTCGTCAAACACGTTGTCATTATCCTTGATCCAGCTGTAGCCGCCGCTGATGCTGGCATCCACGTTTTCGATCAGGCCCGCGGTGAATGCGAAACCAAGGGTGCGTTCACGGTATGTACCGCGACCATGAGCATGGCCGCTGCCGCTCCAGCTCCGATCGGCACGGGTCTGAGCAAAAGTGGTTTCAAATTCGAACTGCCCGGGATCCACCGGGGAGGCGTCAGGTGTGTTGATCTTGCCGTGTTCGATCTCGAATTCTGCATCTGCGGCCTGAACCGGCAGGGTGAATCCGAGCAGACAGGCCAAAGCGATGGTAGCAGTGGCTCTGGAGTGATGTGTCATGGTCTTGCTCCTTGGTAAAAGTTTATTGTGCTGTAACAGAACAAAACAGTACCGGATTGACAATCCAACCCGTTATTATCGTTGACCGACACGCGATCGCTTGCCGCTTTTTTGGGGGAGGTTTGCGGCAGCATGAAGTGAATAACCATGAGCGGGTTGCCTGTTCTGCTGTATCGGTGCGTCACCGACCGACGTCCGCGGTTTCGGACAGGACAGCCCACCATGTTTCATGGCAAAAAAATCCCCGGATCAATTCGAATTGATCCGGGGATGCCCTGGTTTATCCGCGTATCGGTGTCTTCTCCGGTCCATAGAGAAAACGTTTTCATCTCCAGGCAGGTCTTCTGACTTCCGGATCACTCTACTGACTGCGTCTTCCCAATCGTACAATCAGTGACCTTTTGCAGCGTTCGTCTCCCGGTTACAGCGGCGGGCCCGTCTCCGATTTACACGGAGTTCCCTTTTCATCCATGCGGAACCTGAATATGTACTTGCAGAAGATAATACCGTAGTTTTTATTTTTTACCAGCCCAATCTTGCAAGAAGTCCGGCTGAACCCGATGAACAACAGATGATCTGCAGACAGGTTGTGTTCTGTCATGAAGAGAGTCCTCAACAGGACAGGAAGCCGGAATACAGTTGTATCTGTGGAGAATGTGGGCACACGGGTCTGGAAATGCCCTTATTTTTTCAGGCGACCTCTCTATGATTTGCATTGGCAAGCAGATTCACTTCGGGCATGATATCCGGACGATGAGCCATTGCTTACCGAACAGAAGACAGAGGTGAACCGTATGCTCTCTGCAACATGTAAAGGCACGTTTTTTCCGGTGATACTAGGCATTTTTCTCTTTTTCTGTCACGGCACAGCGAATGCCTGGTCGCTCGTCTGTGAGTCCATTGACGGTCAGTCCCGTTACTGTCGTGCCGACACAAGGGGCGGAGTCCAGCTTGTTCGGCAACTCAGTAAATCCGGCTGTTATGAGGGGCAAACCTGGGGATATGACCGACGAGGCGTCTGGGTGACGGCGGGATGCCGGGGTGTGTTCGAACTCGGCGGCATGTATGCGTATCCGCATGAGGACCGGTATGTTGATGAGAGGAACCATTT
>JAAYDD010000134.1 GCA_012729435.1 Desulfobulbus sp. | reverse complement strand
GTGCAACTCTGCAAAGGAAAGACCGGTAAGCTCTGCTATGGTCTCAATGTCACGAGGATAGGTATCAACCTGGGCAAGAACGGCCTGCTCCTGAGCAGTAAGAGGGCCGGCGGAGACTTCCGGCGGTGTTGTATCGGAATCAGAAGGCGTACGGTGTTGATTCCAGGAAAGGCCGAGCAAAACATCATCAACAGTATGAACAAGATGTGCTCCCTGCTGAATAAGTCGATGCGTGCCGGCACTTTTCGGTGAATCAATCCGGCCTGGAACAGCAAAAACCTCCCTGCCTTGTTCCAGGGCTAATCGGGCTGTGATCAGTGATCCTGACTTTTCTGTAGCCTCAACCACAACCACCCCTTCAGCCAACCCGCTGATGATCCGATTACGAGCCGGAAAGCGAAACCCTTCAGGCTGTGTCCGCAAGGGATACTCACTGATCAACAGCCCCTTTTCAGCAATTTCACAATACAGGTCCGCGTGCCCCCGGGGATACACCACATCAAGCCCGCACCCCAGAACAGCCACTGTTGCACCGGTGGCTGCAAGTGCGCTGTAATGGGCCGCGGCATCAATTCCATATGCAGCACCCGAGACAATGGCAAGCCCGGTGGAAGCCAGCTCACCTGCTAATTTCATCGCCACGCGCCTCCCGTAATCTGTAGCATTTCTGGATCCAACAACAGCGATTGAACGACGCTGCAAAAGCTCAAGGTTACCGCGGCAGTACAGAAGGACCGGCCGATCTGAAAATGCATTCAAGACAGCCGGGTATTGCGGGGAATCAGGAACCAGAAGATGTACGCCTGCCTTCTTGATCAGCGCCAACTCCTCCCGGGCACGGGTTCTTGCCGTATTGAGCTGTTCCCGGCTGCTCAGAAGAGCCGACAGACGTGATCCGAAGCGAGGGAGCAGGGCGACTTGATCGGCCCGTGAAAAAACATCACCGGGAGTCCCCAGCTGCTGGATAAGATAATTAATCAGGGTGCATCCCAAACCGGGCAGAAACGATAAGGTCAGCCAGTCTTCAACATCCTGGTGCATGAACGGAAAACTCAATCTATCATGAACGTTTGCAGTTCCTTGCTCCTCGTCGGATGTCGTAATTTTTTCAGCGCCTGGGCTTCAATTTGGCGGATACGTTCTCTGGTCACAGAAAAGCATTGCCCCACTTCTTCCAGGGTATGGTCACACCCGAGCTCAATCCCGTATCGCATGCGCAACACCTTTTCCTCACGCGGAGAGAGTGATCCCATCACCCTGCACAGACAGCGTTTGAGACTCTCGGATACGGAGTGTTCCTGGGGGTCAGGGTGAGCATGGTTCTCGACAAAGTCGCTGAGCAACGTATCTTCCTCGTCACTGACCGGTGCATCAAGAGAGATGGCATCCTTTGCTGTTTTAAGAGCTATGTGCACCTTTTCAACATCTGTTCCCAACTGGGCCGCCATCTCCTCCGGTGTCGGTTCTCGATTTTCAAGCCGCTGGAAATCTTTGGAAAAACGAAGCAGCCTGTTGATTGTCTCTATCATATGCACCGGAAGACGAATGGTCCGTCCCTGATCGGCAATACCGCGGGCTACGGCCTGGCGGATCCACCATGTCGCATAGGTCGAGAACTTGTATCCTCTCTGGTAATCGTACTTTTCCACAGCCTTCATCAGGCCTATGTTTCCTTCCTGAATAAGGTCGGGCAACTGCATACCACGGTTCATAAATTTCTTTGAGACAGAAATCACCAGCCTGAGATTTGCTCGAACCAGGGTATCTTTTGCCTGTTTCGCTGTTTCGCGCCCCATTTCAATCTCCTGCTGGGTTTCAATAAATGCAGGCCAGGAAATGCCAATGGTTTCGGCAAGCTCAAGAGTGACTCGTCTTTCAACTTCCGCGGGATCAACGCTGGCAGTCTCGGGTTGAACCTGATGCTGACGTGCCGCCATCAACAGCTCCTGCTGACGGGCGACTATCCGGACTTTATTGAATTTCTGGGCCAACTCCTTGACAGCATCTGCAACTGAAAGCAGTCCCTTGGAGCAGAGCCGGTAGTCTTGAAACAGATTGGCAATGTTCATGCCCACATCAAGTATTGCCTCAACAATGGCAGCCTCTTTTGCCCCATCACCGACATGCTGTTTCAGTTCGAGAAAGAGTTCACGGCGTCTGGCGTCCAGATCGTTCGCCTTTTCAATCTGGTCAAGGAGGGCGTCCTGCACTCTGGTCAGTTCTTTTTCGTCGTTATCGGAAAGTCCCCTGACCACAGAATTGATTCGGACCTTGCCCCGAAGAAGATTTTCAGCAAGATCGTTGAGCGCGGTGATACCCAAGGTAAGACGGAGCATTGCCCTCTGTATGCGTGTTTCGCCGTCTTCAATCATCCGCGCCAACTCCATCTCCTCCTCGTGACTGAGCAAGCGCTGGCTTCCCATCTCACGCAGGTAGATGTTCATCGGATCGATGCTGCTTCCCGTGCCCCGGCGATCTCTTTCCCGCCGATCCTCACCTAGGCGGCGATCAAAGGAGGAACGACGTTCAATACCATGCCGGATTGCCCAGTCACTTTCTTCCTGGGGCTGCAGCCAGCTCTCTTGCTCTTCGCCATCAAACTCGGCAGGATCATGATCATCGTCCAAAAGATAGTCGTCCGTCTTCATCATCCCTCCCTTAAACTCTTCAACTGCTTCAACGCCTTATCGGTTCATTTTCTGGATCAGGGAAAATGAAAACATCATATCAACCAATTCCATACAAAGGCCAAGAGATCTGTCCCACCGGGTCGCCCTCAAAAAGACCTGACCTCTTATTCAAAATACAATTTTTTAAACTTACCAAATTTTCATCATTTTTCAACATGTTAAATATTAGGCTTGCATTTTTGTTGCAGACTCTGTTTTTGATGAAGCAATTCCATCAGCAGTTCTGTGTCACCCGCACGCTCAGCCCGATCGATCTTCTCCTGCAAAGAAGCAGCAACCTGCCTGCGGGCATGTTTTTGCAGCCAGCAAACGAGCTCGTCACAGGTGCGTCGCGCCTGCTCCATCTGTTCACTTTCCGGCGGTATTATCCGCGTCAAAACCCGGACAATATAGGCACGGTCATGCTCATCAACGACCTGCTCGAGCACATGTTCAGGCCGGCAACCAGCCCCTTGAGCGATATCCCCAACAAGCTGCATAAAACGGACAAGGGCTGAATCTTTAAAGACCGCTTCCAGCCCGGCTTTCTTTAATTCCTCGCAATATTGAGGGTACAGGATAAGAAAGTCGACAAACTGTCTCTCCTTTCTTGACAGAGCAGCCAGGCCTTGCGGTTGTGCAGCGGTTTTGGGAATGACCGCATCTCTTGTCATTCCCCTTTCCCCCATAAAATACTCCGGTGAGATCCCCAGTTTCTCACTGAAATGAGAGACCATCAATAGACGCTGATCAGCATCTGTTGCCTCACTGAGCAATCTCCTTAATTCATGAACGATTTTATGTTTGCCTTCCAACGTTAAACCGTGTTCGTGTGCCAGTCGGTCAAAAGCAAACTCCGCCAACGGCCGGGCGTTTTCCATCAGATCAACAACCGCAGCGGGTCCTTCCGCCCGGATGAAAGAATCCGGATCATGTCCTGCAGGTAACAGGGCAACGCGTGCATCAACCTGTTCAGCTAAAAAGTAAGGAATACAGCGCATGACAGCTTTCAGTCCGGCAGCGTCTGCATCAAAAAGAAGAACAGCCTCCAGGCTGTAGGGCCGTAAAGAACGGATGTGATCACGGGTTAAAGCCGTACCTAAAGGTGCAACGGCATAATCGATGCCGTGGGCGGCCAGCAG
>JAAYDD010000133.1 GCA_012729435.1 Desulfobulbus sp. | reverse complement strand
GCTGAAAACCGCACTAAAGGTCATCTTGGTCACTTCAGACAGACTGTTGATCAGAAACGTGGAGACGTTGCCGACCAGCAGACCTGCCTTTTCGATGATCAGGGCACGATAAGGCAAGAGCTCCTGATAATAGGGAAGTTTCTGCATGTAGGCCGTGATTGTGGTCTGCTCGCTGATGAAGGCCTGTACCCAAGGGGTGATCGACTGGCTGACGCTGACAGCCTGAGCAACCACCACCCCGATGAAGAAGGATAACGGTATGAGAACAAGCAGAATGATGCCTGCGATAAGAAGTATTGAGGCAAGGTTTGTCCGTCCGCCGAGTTTTGTGCTCAGCCAGCGATGTGCAGGGCTGAGAATGGCAGCAAAGAGGGCCGCCATGAACATGGGCATGAGGAACTGCCGGATCATGCCAAGAAAGAGTGCTGAGATGAGCAGTACCAGAAGAAGGAGTATGGTTTTATTCACCAGTTCCCGTTTCATGGATCTTCCAGTTTGAAGAGATGGGGGAAGAGATTGCTGTTGGCCTTGCCGGTTTAATCGGTCATGGCTGCAGCCTGGATCAGGGCCGAGGTGAGCCGTGACAGATCATCCGGATCAATGATATAAGGCGGCATAAGATAGAGCAGGCGGCCAAATGGCCGGATCCATACTCCCTGATCCACAAAGAAGCGCTGCAAGAGAGCCATATTTACCGGCTTTTGGGTTTCGATGACACCAATTGCCCCTAAAACCCGGACATCAGCCACCGTCGGCAGGTCAATAGCCGGCATCAATTCGTCTTTTAACTGGCGTTCGATGGCCATAACCCGTTCCCGCCAGGGGGATGTCATGAGCAACTGTGTGGAGGCACAGGCAACCCGGCAGGCAAGGGCGTTGCCCATGAATGTAGGTCCATGCATGAAAACACCCGGGTCTGCTTCGGAGATGGCCGTGGCCACTTCGGTGGTGGTCATTGTGGCGGCCAGCGTCATGGTCCCGCCGGTAATAGCCTTGCCAACGCACATGATATCCGGACTGACTCCGGCATGTTCGGCAGCAAAGAAAACCCCGGTTCGACCGAACCCGGTGGCGATCTCATCAAAAATCAGAAGTACCTGATATTCATCGCACAATTGGCGTAAGCCGCGCAGATATTCGGGATGATAAAACCACATGCCGCCAGCACCCTGCACAATGGGTTCGATAATGACTGCGGCTGTTTCATGGTGGTGGCGGGCCAGCAGTCGCGACATGGCGGTCAGATCGTTTTTGTTCCAGGCTGCATCAAACCTGCACTGGGGACGAGGCGCAAAGAGTTGACGTGGCAGCGAACCCTCAAACAGAGTATGCATGCCGGTGACCGGGTCACAGACGGACATGGCGTGAAAGGTGTCGCCATGGTATCCGCCGCGCACGGTTGCCAGCCGATGCCGTTGCGGACGGCCAACAGCCTGCTGATACTGGAGGGCCATTTTTAATGCAACTTCAACACTGACTGAACCGGAGTCGCAGAGGAACACCTTGTCAAGGGGATCCGGTGTCAGTTCAATAAGCATCCGGGCAAGATCAACAGCAGGATCATGAGTGAGTCCGCCGAACATCACATGGGCCATACGTTCACTCTGTTCGCGGATGGCCTCCACCAACACCGGATGACTGTAACCGTGAACAGCACACCACCACGAAGACATTCCATCGATCAGTTCCTGGCCGGTGTGCAGACGAATACGTACCCCGGCAGCCGAAGTCACGGGGTATACCGGAAGCGGTTGAGTTGTGGAGGTGTAGGGATGCCAGAGATGGTTTCGATCAAACTGAAGCAGGGAGTCAACATTCATGAAGCAGGTCTCTCAAAGGTAAAACCCATGGCAGTGAGTCGGCGCAAGTCGTCCTCAATGCCGGCGCCGGTGGTGGTCAGATAGTTGCCGACAATGGCTCCGTTTGCGCCTGCTGCAAAACAACGGTACTGATCGTCACCAAGCTGCTGGCGGCCTCCTGCCATCCGAATGACGGCTTCAGGATTGATGAAACGGAACAGAGCCACTGTGGTAAAAACCTCTTCTGTTGACAGTGGTTTCAACTCGGCCAGAGGTGTGCCTGCAATCGGGGTGAGGATGTTGATCGGGATCGATTTCACACCAAGATCGCGGAGTTCAAAGGCCATGTCAATCCGGTCGTCCATTGTTTCACCCATCCCGATGATACCTCCTGAACAAAGAGACATGCCTGTTTTTTCAGCGAGCTGCAGAGTTGCGACCTTTTCTTCCCAGGTATGGGTGGTGCAGACCTGGGGGAAGTAGTTTTGCGAGGCTTCAAGATTGCAGTGATAGCGGCGGACCCCGGCGGCATATAACGTATCAGCCGTGTCCTGATCAAGAAATCCTGTTGAGGCGCAAAAGAGCATGGAGGTTATCCCGGCCATCTGTTCGTAGAGATGTGTCAGTGCAGTCAGGGTTTCAGCAGAGAGATGATGACCACTGGTCACCAGGGACAGACGATGGACACCGAAGCTGTCATTGTCCAGCGCCTGAGTCATGGCCTCCTCCTCGGCAATGACCTGGTAAGTGGTGATTCCTGTATGATGCCTGGCCGATTGTGCGCAGAATCGACAGTTTTCCGTACAGTTGCCGCTTTTGGCATTGATGATCGAGCAAAGGTCGAAATGATTGCCCATAAAGTGGCGACGGAGCATATCAGCGGCTCGCCACAGATCCTGCTGGTTTGCAGTGAGGAGACTGATGGCTGCCGGACGATCAATCGGTTTACCGGCGAGAACGGCGTTGGTGATCTGTTGCACGTTGGTATCCATAAAGATTTTCGTTAGTTCTGGTTGATAGTGATTCTGGGCGGACCGTTGAGGATCATCTCGGCAATGGTCAATCTGATTTTCGGTACACGGCCGCGAAGCTCTCCAAGGAATTCCGCCTCCAATCGGGCCAGCCGCTGATAAAGGGCCGTCCGTTCCATTGCCGGGGCATCGGCCGGCCGGGTAAAGTTTTCAGCAACGAGTTCCTGGCAGCGAAAACAACCGGGAAAGCGGAGATGCCGGCCATCAGGGCTTGTTAAAGTCGCGGGTACACCGTGGGTCCGGCAGATCATCAGCCGGTGACTGTACAGACCGCACCTTCCTTCTTCGTTAAGAGGGCACATGAGCCGGGGGCGTTCTCCGCGGGTAAGGAGGATCCGGCTTTGACTGACATATTCCCGTGCACGCCGGATAGTTTGGTTGAGCTGTTCGCTGTTCAAGTCTTTGAGCCCTTCCCACAAATAGGCCCATTCACTGTACGTATGGTGGAGAAAGTAGGAGTCGCAGCAGTTGTCTGGACATCCGGTGCAGGTCAGAGAGAGTTTTTGTGCGACCTGATCATAAGCAGAAACCATGGACTGGTAGATTGCGGTAATCTCACTGGAGAGTTCAGGGGGCAGACACAGTTCTTTCATAGGAAGTGATTATGGAGTGAGATCTGACTTATGCAAAGGATTGCACCTGATAGGTGAAGACGGAGAGTTGTCCGGATCGCCAGGCGTCTGCTGCCAAACCCGCCTTACGGCAAAGATGGTCGAGAAATATTGCCGCATCCGGGAGCTGCTGCCATACCTGGGGCAGAAAGGTGGCGCTTGCGCCATCCGGGCTTTTGAGGATGACCCCATCGATATCGGGTCGTAATCGTCTGACCAGTTCGTTTACATCGTTGTAAGTCAATGGCTCCGGTGTGGTCAACACCGAGACCTCGATCTGCAGATCCGGCAATTCATCGACGGTCAGAGCGGTAAAACGATGGTCATGGAAAGCTGCGTTCAGCGCGTTACGCTGAACTCCCTGGATAACCGGTTCCACCGCGGTCAGACTGCCGATGCATCCCCGCAGTGCACCGTGTTTATGCAGAGTGATGAAAACGCCGCGTTTTTGCTGAAGAGCCGGGTCGGTCAGTTCTTTCTGACTGACAGGAGAGGTCGGGGGGATTCCGAGATGAGTTTCGATCTGTTGACGGGCAAGACGTATAAGCAGCTGCCCTTGTTCATGTGTAATCACGTATCTACCTTGTAAGGATTCTGAAAGACCGTACACCGGAATATTGTTTGATCAAGCCGGAACTCTGGTCTGAAATAGCGGCTGTACAGCATAGCCTGCAGTAAAGATGATAGAACCATCCGTACAGCCCGGTTCTGCAATGGTGAGTTTGTCGGCATAATCGGAGCTGACCGAAGGGCGGGGCTCTCGGTACAGTAGAGGTCAGCCGGACGGCGTCAACCCTTTCAGTGACAGTTCACCGGAGGACTTGAAAGGTACTTCCCGTTTGAATCCGTGTACGCCGATACGTACGACTCCTTTCAGAAGATACGGAACCGGTTTGTCCTTGGTCGACGGTTTTCCGGCGGTATGTAACAGGTCTGCCACCGAGGCAATCATATCAATCACAGAAGCATAGACCTCTACCGGGACAACTGCAGTACCAAACGCAGGGACAGACTGGTTACTGTCACTAATACCGTTGGCAAAATGGCGCTTATTGAGTTCCAGTGTACAGTTGATACCGTGGAGGTCAATGGGCACATCATTGGGGTTCATCACCCGTAATTTTATGAGAAATATGCCTTCCATGGCTTTGATATCCTGAATACGAATATCTGCCACGGAAATTTTAGGATCTTCCTTCAGGCCGTATATCGCGGCGCAACCACTCAGAAACAGCAGCATGCATGCAACCAAAACGAGCCTGATGGACTTCAAGCGCTGTTGAGAATAGGGCATAACAGATCCTTTACGAAAGAAAAAATAATTTTGTCAGTTTTACCTAGGGGTCTGAACAATGTCAACAGCTCTCTGGAAAAGTTCACCTTGCAGGAGAAAGAGCGGTTGTAGAGTTGACGTTGAGTTTAGAAAGCGGTATCAATAGTGCGGCGTAAGGAGGGGTGCCGGAGTGGTTGAACGGGGCGGTCTCGAAAACCGTTGTGGGGG
>JAAYDD010000132.1 GCA_012729435.1 Desulfobulbus sp. | reverse complement strand
TTGCGGGGTCGGTGAGCGAACTCGCGAGGGGAATGATCTCTACCATGAGATGAAGGAGTCCGGTGTTCTCCCGAAAGCCGCTCTTGTCTACGGACAGATGACGGAACCGCCCGGGGCACGTTCACGCGTAGCCCTTACCGGTCTTACAGCCGCTGAATACTTCCGCGATGAAGAAGGGCAGGATGTTCTGTTCTTTGTTGATAACATCTTCCGATTTACTCAGGCCGGATCTGAGGTGTCAGCGCTTCTTGGTCGAATCCCCTCCGCGGTAGGGTACCAGCCAACCCTCGCGACCGACCTTGGTGCGCTGCAGGAACGCATCACCTCTACCGACAAGGGATCGATCACTGCGGTCCAGTGTGTTTACGTCCCTGCAGACGACTTGACTGACCCTGCACCTGCCACGACTTTTGCGCACCTTGACGGAACGGTTGTTCTTTCACGCCAGATTGCGGAACTCGGAATTTACCCGGCAGTGGATCCCCTTGATTCAACGTCGCGTATTCTTGATCCGAACGTTGTTGGCGAAGAGCATTATACCACTGCTCGTGGAGTCCAGGTTGCGCTGCAAAAATATAAAGAGTTGCAGGATATCATCGCAATATTAGGAATGGACGAGTTGTCTGAAGAAGACCAGTTGACGGTTGCCCGTGCACGTAAGGTGCAGCGATTTTTGTCTCAACCGTTTCACGTGGCTGAAGTCTTCACCGGTTTCCCAGGAAAGTACTGTAAAGTTGAAGATACAGTACGAGGTTTTAAGGAAATCCTTGATGGGAAACATGACGATTTGCCTGAAGCCGCATTTTACATGGTGGGTAATATCGAAGAGGCGATTGAAAAGGCGGCTGCTCAAAAAGCCAAGTCCTGATCCCGTCTTTTTGAAGTGAGGTACATGTAATGGCACAAATACATTTGGAAGTTGTCACACCTAACGGTGCTGTGGTCAGTGAAGAAGTGGATATCGTCACAGCCCCCGGTGTACACGGTGAATTCGGTGTGCTTGCAAATCATGCTCCCTTCTTGAGTACCGTTAAAACAGGGACACTGACTTATAAGAAAGACCGGACAACGAAACATTTAATGGTTAGCGGAGGCTTCACTGAAGTCTCCAATAATCAGGTAACGTTTCTGGTTGAAAGTGCTGAATTTGGTGAAGATATAGATGTCGAGCGGGCCTTGCGGGCAAAGGAACGTGCTGAGAAGCGGCTCATGCAGGTACAGCAGAGCGCGGAAAAAATTAACCGTGCCCGTGCTGAAGCAGCATTACAACGCGCACTTGCCCGTATACATACCGCGGAGCTCGTACGACACTGATGCTTTCTGTCTTGGTTACAAGCCGCCCTTATTCGGGCGGCTTTTTTTATCCCTCCTCTCCTCTCACTACTGTACAGGTCACTCTTAACCAATCATCCCGGCCCAACCTGAGGCAGGATGATTGATAAGCTGTCAGTGATGCCCCTTCACTTGAGGCTGAGTACTTCGCAGGAAAGACAGCACACCTATTTCATCATTGTCCACAGCGTCGTGGCACCGCCTAACGTAACAAGATATCTGAGTTGACACAGACAGGCTGCCCCGTATGTATGTGCTCACTTTTCGGATCGAACTGCAGTCAATTATAGAACTTATGTGATCGTCACAGATGAAAAACACGGGTCCATGATCTAGCTGTCACTGTCATTTCATCACCTCTGGTTTCTTAGAGCAAAGGAGAGGTGCGATCAGGTCGGCCCGGAACACATTGCAGCGATTGTATTCTTTCTTTTTAAAGAAAAAAACACGGATGTGAATATGTACCGATTGTTTTGCTCCTGCAGCAATATGTTGAGAAGGAACAGCTGCGCCATATCTTGACCCTCCGTGTCGTTTTCTGCTCCATACGCATGTACCAGCAGCCTGGAGGTGTATTCATCCTGTGTTTATGCCTGTCCGATAATCTCCGGTTTCTTCTGAACCTCTCCTGTTGAGACGGCAGCATCGTAAGATACCTGTGTGGCAGACTGTTGCCTCCGCAAGTACAAGAAATGGTTCTGTTATCAGAATTATCTTTGCATCAGGTGCATACTTTCCTTAAGATAAAGATCCTGTCGGGCTGCAGGAATACAGCGTCGGCCGTATCTCATACCGTCTTCATTTCGCGGCCTTGTTTGACATCAATCAGAGGATCTTCCTGTTTATTGTCTCTGTTCCCGATCAGGTTTGACAGTAAAAGAGGCGGTAATGTATATCGTCTGTAAGACTGGATTATTTGCGGTTCAGCAGGAATCCG
>JAAYDD010000131.1 GCA_012729435.1 Desulfobulbus sp. | reverse complement strand
GCCACGCTCATGAACAAGGGCCTGGAAGTCATTGAAGCCCGCTGGCTTTTTGATATTGATCCAGATCAGATTGAAGTGGTGGTACATCCTCAGTCAATAGTCCATTCGCTGGTTGAATACCGGGACGGTTCAGTGGTTGCACAACTGGGTATACCGGATATGCGCATTCCCATTGCCTATGCCCTCTCTTATCCCGAACGGCTTGATCTCAGACTCAACCGGCTCAACTTGACACAGTGTGGTGACCTTGCCTTTGAGCCGCCCGATCTTAAACGATTTCCATCGTTGCAAATGGCATATGACGCGCTGAGGATGGGGGGGACAATGCCGGCGGTTCTGAGTGCTGCCAATGAAGTTGCGGTTGAGGGTTTTCTTGCCGGAAAGATAGGTTTTACCCGGATTCCAACCGTTGTCGGGACTGCCATGGGAGAAGTTCCGAATGGCAATGAACTGGAACTGCAAAGTATTCTTGAAGCTGATCAGATGGCGCGCATGATAGCCCAACGGGAGATCACTGCGGCCTGATTGAAGATTTCTGGCACACATCGCCATTATTTCATACTTCTCTTCGTACTGGCATGAACTCGGTTTTATCTTTTATTGTTGTTCTTGGTGTTCTCATCTTCGTACATGAGCTCGGTCATTTTTTATTGGCAAAAGCCTTTGGTGTCCGGGTTCTGAAATTTTCCCTGGGATTCGGAAACAAGCTGATCGGCTGGCAACGGGGTGATACGGAATATCTTATCAGTGCTTTTCCACTTGGCGGTTATGTTAAAATGTTCGGTGAACAACGCGGCGAGCCTGTGGAACCAGCCGAACAGCACTGTTCGTTTTCCCATAAAAAGGTGTGGCAACGATTCGGTATTGTTTTTGGAGGTCCGTTTTTCAACCTCCTGTTTGCGGTGCTGCTCTTTTTCAGCATCTTTATGGTCGCCGGGATACCCGAACCTGTGGATTCCACCAGGATAGGCGAGGTCACTGAAGGGTCTGTTGCTGAGGCGGCAGGACTTAAAAAGGGGGATCTCATTGTCACCATAAACGGTAACCCTGTCATGTCCTGGATGGAGGTGTCTGATACCATTAAGAACAGTCAGGGACAGGAAGTGACACTTCTGGTGGCACGCCAGGGCCAGGAGATGGTTTTTACCGCACGACCCTCCATGGAAAAAGTGAAGAATTTGTTCGGTGAAGAGGTCGGAGAACGGTATATGCTCGGTATCGTTCGCAGTGATGAGATTCGTTACAAAGATACAACCTTCATGGAATCAGGTGAAGCGGCCCTGATACAGACCTGGAATCTTGGCTATCTGACAGTCATGGGTATAGTTAAAATGATTCAGCGGGTGATCCCGGCCAGTGAGCTGGGCGGGCCGATACGTATTGCCGAGCTGACGGGTCAGCAGCTGGAAGCCGGATGGATGAATCTCCTTTATTTTATGGGCCTGCTGAGTGTAAACCTTGGTATTTTGAATCTGCTGCCGATCCCGGTTCTTGATGGCGGTCATCTGGTCTTTCTCTCTCTGGAGGCACTGCGCCGACGACCGCTGAGCGAGCGGGCAATGGAGGTCAGTCAGAGAGTCGGGATGGCCATTCTCGGCACTCTGATGATTTTTGTATTTTATAATGATATTTTACGATTGTTTAAAAGATGGCTGATGTCCTGATCCTGGCTATCGAAACAGCAACCGGCTGCGGCAGTGTTGCTGTAACCCGTGGGGTCGGTCC
Source organism: Desulfobulbus sp. (assembly GCA_012729435.1). Taxonomy (GTDB): domain Bacteria; phylum Desulfobacterota; class Desulfobulbia; order Desulfobulbales; family Desulfobulbaceae; genus Desulfobulbus. The sequence continues at coordinate 6,933 of JAAYDD010000131.1, read as the reverse complement.
TGCCGGGAAAATAGTGGCCGAGTACACCTTACAGCCAGATACAACCCATTCCCGTCATCTGCTTGGCCTGATCCGGACGATCATGGGCGGAACCGGAACGCATTGGCACCAGCTGACGGCGGTGGCGGTGAGTCAGGGGCCGGGATCTTTTACAGGTTTACGTATCGGTATGGCTGCAGCACAGGGAATAGCTCTGGCAGTCGCACTTCCTCTTTTACCGGTTCCAACACTCGATAGTCTGGCTGTCCAGGTACCTCCAGCGGATTGGCCGCTCTGTTGTCTGCTTGATGCAAGAAAGCAACAGGTCTATGCGGCTGTGTACCGTTCCTGCGAGAAAGGCTGGAAGCGTGTCAGCCCGTTTCTTGTCACGCACCCCGGGGAGCTGATCCGGTCTTTTCAAGAACCGACCCTGGTTGTTGGTCCGGGGCTGCTGACGTACGAATCCATCTTTTGCGGACACCCCCTGGTCCGGCGGATGTCCACCGGTCTGGTGGCGCCCAGGGCAGCGGCGGTCGGACTGCATGCTGCCGATCTGCTGGTGCAGGGAAAGATACGGCCCGATGAACATGTTACACCACTTTATGTCCGTGCTTCTGAAGCGGAGATGAACGTATTGACCACAAAAACACTGACAGATCACGCACGATGATTATCCGGAAAACAACCCGTACAATTCAGATCGGTTCAGTTCTTATCGGCGGCGGACATCCGATCACTGTTCAGTCAATGACGAATACCATGACCAGTGACATTGAGGCGACGGTCAGACAGATTCATCAGCTGGAACGCGCCGGTTGTGAGATTATTCGGGTCGCGGTTCCAGATATGGATGCTGCGAGGGCCTTGACCCGTCTTCGCGAACAGATCAAAATACCGCTCATCGCGGATATCCATTTTGACGCCCGACTGGCAACCGCTGCGATGGAACACGGTGCTCAGGGGATCCGCATTAATCCCGGTAACCTGGGAGGGCCGGACAAGCTGGCCCGGGTCGTGGCAGCGGCCAAACTTCACGCCGTACCCATACGTGTGGGGGTCAACTCCGGCTCCATTGAAAAACATCTCCTTGCCCGTTTCGGTTATCCTGCTCCGGACCGCCCTGACGCTTTGATCGAAAGTGCATTGACGAATGTCCGTTTACTGGAAAAACAGGGGTTTTACGATATGAAGATCTCGATTAAATCCCCGGATACACTGACCACTATCAGCGGGTATCGGCAGCTGTCGAAAATGACAGACTATCCCCTGCATCTCGGGGTCACTGAGGCGGGCGGCCTTATTCCCGGCACGGTCAAGTCGAGCGTAGCTTTGGGCATACTGCTTGCCGAGGGCATTGGTGATACCTTTAGAATTTCCCTTACGCGTGATCCGGTTGAGGAGATCCGGGTGGGGTATGAGCTGCTCCGTTCTCTGCGTATCCGTGAGCGGGGGCCGGAACTGATCTCGTGTCCGACCTGCGGTCGGACACGTATCGACCTGTTTACGCTGGCCGAGACAGTGGAGCGACATCTGCAAACACTGCAGTCACCCCTTAAGGTCGCTGTCATGGGGTGTGTCGTCAATGGACCGGGCGAAGCCAAAGAGGCTGATATAGGTATTGCCGGTGGTCGTGGTGTCGGTATTCTTTTTAAGAAAGGTGAAGTTTATAAAACAGTGCCGGAGTCCGAACTGATACCGGTTTTTATTGAAGAGCTGAACAAGTTAGAAGCTGAACGGAAAAAAACTTCTTGAACCGGGCCGGGGACTGAAGACCCGGTTTGCCCCGATCTCTACGAACGGAGAGCTGAAATGCGTTATTCTCAGATGCTGTTACCCACAACCAGGGAGATTCCGGCGGAGGCTGAGGTCATCAGTCATCAGCTGCTGGTACGTGGGGGATTTATCCGTAAACTGACGTCAGGAATGTATACCTATCTTCCGCTCGGTCTGTTGGCATTGCAGAAGGTGACCGGCATTGTGCGGGAAGAGATGAACCGGGCAGGTGCACAGGAGATCCTCATGCCCATGGTTCAGCCCGGTGATTTATGGATGGAATCGGGCCGATGGAAGAAATACGGACCGGAATTGTTACGATTTCGTGATCGCCATGATCGGGATTACTGTCTCGGGCCGACGCATGAAGAGGTGGTCACAGATATTGCTCGTCGGGAATTGCATTCCTACCGGCAACTGCCGGTCAATCTGTATCAGATTCAAACGAAATTCCGTGATGAGATCCGGCCGCGTTTCGGATTGATGCGCGGCCGTGAATTTGTGATGAAGGATGCCTACTCTTTTGATAGTGACGACTCTGGAGCAAATACAAGTTACGAGACCATGCGGCAGACGTATGTACGCATTTTTCAGCGATGCGGGCTGGAGTTTCGGGCGGTAGAGGCTGACAGCGGTGCCATCGGCGGTTCTTTTTCCCATGAGTTCATGGTCCTGGCCGAGGCCGGTGAAGATACGCTCGTCATCTGTGATACCTGCACGTATGCAGCTAACGTGGAAAAAGCCGCAATCATGCCGAGCAGACCGGCCGCCCGTGATACCGCTCTGATGGAGATGGTCAAAGTGGCGACGCCCGGTATGAAGCAGGTGGATACAGTTGCCGAGTTTCTGTCGGTGCGTCCCGCCGACGTTATCAAGACAATGATCTATCTGGCTGACGGCGTACCTGTAGCCGCATTGGTTCGCGGTGACCGGAAGGTACAGACTGTCAAACTGAAGAACCTTTTGCAGGCAAATGAGGTTGAACCGCTTACCGATGAACAGCTCTGGCAGCAGGCTCGTCTTCCCCTCGGTTATGTGGGACCGGTGGACCTGCAGCTGAAAATTGTCGCTGATCAGGAGGTGATGCACATGACCAACGCTGTGGCCGGCGCCAATGAAAAGGGACAGCACTATACCGGAGTGAATCCCGGACGTGATTTTCAGCCTGCTGTGGTCGGTGATCTGCGCCAGGTCGCTGCGGATGACAGCTGCCCTCTGTGTGGAGGTCGTCTTTGTCTGACCGAGGGTATTGAGGTCGGTCATATCTTTAAACTGGGCACCAGCTATTCTGAAGCCATGAAAGCCTCTTTCCAGGACTCTGACGGTCTGGACAAGCCTTTTATCATGGGGTGTTATGGAATTGGTGTGAGCAGAGTGGTTGCAGCGGCCATTGAGCAGAACCATGACGACAAGGGTATTATCTTCCCGGTTCCGCTCGCTCCTTTCCACGTGATTATTCTTAATCTGGGCCCCAAGGATGCGGATTACTGCCAGGCGTCGGAACGCCTGTATACGGAGTTGCGTGATCGCGGTCTTGATGTACTTTATGATGATCGGGATGAGCGGCCCGGCTCGAAATTCAATGACGCCGACCTTATCGGCATTCCTTTTCGTTTAACCGTCGGTAAAATCTTTGCCAAAGAAGGCAAGGTTGAGCTAAAAATACGAAAGACAGGAGAAATACTTGTCTTGACAGTGGATGAGATGATCTCGCATGTGACGGAACTGGTCAGGCAGGCCCTCTCCTGTTAAGATACAGATGCGGTCTGAAGAATGATCGTGTTGGCAAGGCTGATGTCCCGGTCGCAACCGCTGCTCTCTGCTTTGATGGGCGGCTGCTATAAAAACAACATGTAAACAACATGTCCGATATTAATCCCCTGCTCTCTCTGGCCTCTGCGTACCTGCCCGGTGTTGACCTCAGTCGCCTGAGTGAGGCGTACGAATTTGTCTGTGAACGACACAAGGGACACCGCTATCCGACAGGTGAACCCTATGTTGACCATCTTCTGGCAGTTGCTTCAACCCTGGCATCAATGAAGCTGGACCTTGATACCATCATTGCCGGACTTCTGCATGGAGTGATCAAAGAGGGTGTCGCCACACTGGATGAGCTCAAAAAGAAGTTTGGAGAACCGGTTGCCAATATCGTCAACGGTACCACCCGTATCACCAATGTTCGGTACAATAGTCAGCTTGCACATGAAGCTGAAAATATCCGTAAGCTTCTCCTGGCAATGGGGGCTGATATCCGGGTTCTTCTGGTCAAGCTTGCGGATCGTCTGCAGGATATGCTCAACCTTGATGCGCTGGATGCAACGGAACAACGGGCCAAGGCGCGAGAAACCATGGATCTGTATGCGCCGCTGGCGAGCCGGATCGGTATCGAATGGCTTAAACGTGAACTGGAGGATTTATCCTTTAAATATCTTTTTCCTGTCGAATATGCTGACTTGAACGCCCACATGGAGAGTACTCTGGCGGAACGTCAGGCCTATGTCGATGAGGTTATTGATATTCTGTATGCTAAATTGCGAGCCAATAAGATTGAGCCGGTACGGATCATCGGCCGTCCGAAACACCTTTATTCCATTTACAAGAAGTTGCTTGTCCAGAAGATCCCTTTGGAACGTGTTTATGACAAGGTTGCGTTCCGGATCATCGTCAACAGCGTGAAAGACTGCTATCAGACCCTGGGAACCGTTCATGCCGACTGGCCGCCGGTACCGGGAAGAATTAAGGACTGGATCAGCGCACCGAAGTCAAATAACTATCAGTCTCTGCATACGACCGTATCAGGTCCGGACGGTCATTTTATTGAAATTCAGATCCGGACCATTGACATGGACCGGATAGCTCAGGAAGGGGTCGCTGCGCACTGGGCTTACAAAGAGGGGCAGAAGATCACCGATGGTGATGCACGTCTGTTCCGGGAACTGAAACAACTCGTGCAGAACCTGCAGGACGTCGAAGATCCCAACGAGTTCATGGAGTCAGTACGCGGCGAGTTGTTTGAACCAGATGTCTTTGCTCTGACACCGACCGGTGAGGTCCGGGAGCTTCCCCGTGGAAGTACACCGATCGATTTTGCCTATGCCATCCATACCGCGATTGGCGACACCTGTGTGGGCGCCAAGGTAAACGGGCAAATCGTCCAGCTCAAACATCAGTTGCAAAATGGCGATATTGTAGAGATTCTGACCCAGAAAAATCAGCATCCCCGTCGCGCCTGGCTGCAGTTTGTCAAGACAAGCAGAGCACGTACCCGAATCCGTCAGTACTTACGACGTGAAGAGAGAGAACGGGCATTGAAGCTCGGTCGCGAAATCTGCGAACGTGAACTGAGGAAGTACGACATCAAGTTTCGTAGTTTGCTGAAAAGCGGACACCTGCGTTTACTGCTGAAGGAGCTGAACTGTCAGTCCCTTGATGATCTGCTTATCCGGGTTGGGAACGGGTCGATAACAGTTCCACAGCTCGTCCGGACCCTTCAGCCTGAGGAGTTTCGCGAGGCTGAAGAGAGACGCCACAGAGCTGAACTGATCGAGCGTGCCCAGCGAACCGCTGCAGGTCTCCGACGGGAGGCTGCAAGAGGAAAGGCGAACGATATTGCCGGAATAGACGGCATGCTGACAAGAATCAGTCAGTGCTGCCATCCGGTCCCTGGTGATCCTATTCTAGGATTTGTCACCACCGGTTCCGGGGTGTCCATTCATAAGGCTGACTGTCCGAATCTGCTGGCCACTGACCCGGGCCGCTGGCTCGAGGTAACATGGTCGGACACACCACGTCCGACGTATCGGACTGCTCTGCAGATCCGTGCTGAGAACCGGAAAAGCCTTCTTGCCGATATCAGTTCGACTATCAGCGCTGATGATGCCAATATCGTTGAGTTAAACGCCCGGACCACCGCAGAAAATATTGCTGAACTTGATGTTCTGCTTGATATTGTCGATTTGAAGCACTTGCAGACGCTTCAACAGCATCTTTTGCAGATGTCTGAAGTGATTGAAGTCCGTCGCCGCTGATGCTTCAGTGATAAAACAGTGATCGTCAGTTGCATAAAGATGTTTGCAGTCTGTGAGGTGTGCGGTAACGAAAGTGAGGGAATCGGGCCTCGCTGTCCGTTTTGCCATGCGGAGCAGCCGGTCCGCTCCGCGCGGATAACGGGACCGTTTCACCGGACCGTTAACCTGGAAAAGGGCAAGCCTGTGGTGGAGCAGGCTCTTGAACGTTTGTCTGTGGTCCTCCTCAACAGCAGCCAAGAAGGATATAAGGTCTTGACGTTGATCCATGGCTATGGGTCGAGTGGAGTCGGCGGAGGCATTAAGCTGGCGGTGCGTCGACAGTTGCAGGACTTTCTTGAGCAGGGAAAAGTCCGCAGCGTTATTCCCGGTGAAGAGTTTGAGGGACGTTCCGCCCGCGGTCGCCAGCTTGTCCGGTCATATCCTTTTCTTGCGAGACATCGCGATCTTAATCGTATCAATCCCGGTATAACAGTGGTTATTCTTTAAGCCGGACGAAGAGCAAGCAGCCTCATTTTTTCAGCTCTTACCTTTCAAAGGAGCGATCATGCGTCATAATAACCGTCCAGAGAACGGATTGCGGCCGGTCAGTCTTGAATACGGTGTTCAACCTCATGCCGATGGTTCGGTGTTGATCCGGATCGGAGAGACACACGTGTTGTGCGGGGTAACGTTTGAAGAGAAGGTTCCTCCTTTCCTTAAAGAGAAAGGACAGGGATGGATAACAGCTGAGTACGGCATGCTGCCCTGCGCCACACACAGTCGCGGCCGACGGGAAGCTGTATCCGGAATATCCGGAAGGACATATGAGATACAGCGGTTGATCGGTCGATCACTGAGAATGATGTTTGACTTGCAGGTACTTGGAGAACGCACGCTCCGAGTGGATTGCGATGTGCTCAATGCTGATGGCGGCACACGTTGTGCCTCGATCACAGGGGGTGCACTCGCTGTACGCATGGCTCTTTTACGCATGGTCTCTCAGGGAAAACTGGATTTTATGCCGCAGATTTTACCGGTGGCCGCCATCAGTGCCGGAGTAGTTGCAGGCCGTCCTCTGCTCGATCTCGATTATTCTGAAGATTCCAGTGCAGATGTTGATGCGAATTTTGTAATGAGCGGCGACGGCCGGTGGATCGAAGTACAGACCACTGCG
>JAAYDD010000130.1 GCA_012729435.1 Desulfobulbus sp. | reverse complement strand
TGTTAAGGCCATCAAAGCAGCAGGGAAGCATTTTCAGGGCTGCATCTGCTACAGCTTGACTGAGCCAAGACTTGGCGGTGATGTGTACAATCTGGAGTACTATGTCAACAAGGCCAAAGATCTGGATGCAATGGGTGCAGATTCCATCTGTATCAAGGATATGGCCGGTCTCATTGCCCCTTATGATGCCTATGCGATTGTCAAAGGTATTAAAGAGGTCACCAAGACACCTGTTCACCTGCACAGCCACTTCACCTCCGGTATGGCATCAATGAGCCATCTGAAGGCCATCGAAGCGGGTGTTGATATCGTTGATACCTGCATGAGCCCCTATGCCTTCCGTACCGCTCACCCTGCAGTAGAGCCTCTGGTTATGGCACTGCTCGGAACCAATCGTGACACCGGGTTTGATATCAAGAAGCTTGCCCAGATCAACGAGGTCCTCGAGAAAGAGGTTATGCCGAAATACAAGCACCTTCTTGACGATTCCAAGCTTGCCACCATCGATATCAACGTGCTGCTGCACCAGACTCCTGGTGGTATGCTTTCGAACCTCGTCAACCAGCTGCGTGAGATGGATGCTCTTGACAGAATTGATGAAGTATACAAGGAGCTGCCACGCGTACGGAAAGAACTCGGTCAGATTCCGCTGGTTACCCCGACCAGCCAGATTGTCGGTATCCAGACGGTGAATAACGTTCTCTTTGATACCCCGGAAGAGCGTTATAAGATGATCACCGCCCAGGTTAAGGATCTGTGCTATGGTCTGTACGGCAAAACCGCAGTACCGATCGATGCCGAACTTCAGAAGAAAGCACTGAAGGGATATCCTCGTGGCGAGACCCCGATCACCTGCCGTCCTGCTGAGGTTATCGAGCCTGAACTTGAAAAGGCCAAGCAGGAGATCGGTGATCTTGCCAAGGATATGGACGATCTCGTACTCTATACGCTGTATCCGGTAACCGGGAAGAAGTTCCTGGAGTGGAAGTATGGTGTCGTTCCCGCACCTCCTGAGGTTCAGCCGCTGACGTTGGATGATGTTAAAAAACGCGACGAGATGATTGCCAAGGCCAAGGCCGGCAAGTTGATTGAGCCAAAGCCTGAAGCACCTGCAAAAACTGATAACGTCCGTACTTTCAACGTCTTTGTCGACGGCGAATACTTTAGTGTTGAGGTTGATCCGACCGGGGACTTCCAGCCGATGGTTGCCGCTGCTCCGCGTCCTGCAGCCGCTGCACCTAAACCAGCCGCTGCTGCTCCTGCCGCTGCTCCGGCAGCCGCAGCTGCTCCTGCTGCTGCTCCGGCAGCCGCAGCTCCTGCACCGGCAGTTGAAGGCGGTACACCGCTGCTTGCACCGATGCCTGGCATGGTTGTTAGAAACTTGGTCAATGTCGGTGATGCGGTTAAGGCCGGGGATCCCATCCTCGTTCTTGAGGCAATGAAAATGGAAAACAACCTCGGTTCGCCGTGTGACGGTACTGTAAAGCAGCTTCTCTGCAATACCGGTGATTCTGTACCGAAAGACGCAGTGCTTGCGGTAATCGGATAACGGTAAGGTTCCAACCAATTAAAAAGGGAGCATCGCCTGGCGCGGTGCTCCCTTTCTTGTTTGTGAGGGATCAGGGAAAAAGTAAAACGATCACTCCCGGCAGCTTCTTAAACCAGCTTCAGGTACTTTGCCTGTTGCCACAGCTTGGATGCCAGACGGACCGTTGCCTGATCGACCATCCTTCCTTCCACGGCAATGGCACCTTTCCCCTGGCTTTGGGCCGTCGCGTTTGCCTCTATCACCTTTGCTGCGAGCGCTATTTCATCGGCAGAAGGGGTAAACACCTCATTTATAACATCTATCTGGGACGGATGGATGGCCCATTTGCCGTCACACCCCAGAGCGCTGGCCATAACGGTGGACCGGCGAAGCCCCTCCGGATCCTTGAAGTTCCCGTAAGGAGCATCAATGGCCAATACCCCGTGGGCCTTCGCATGCATCACCATACTGCTGATGGCAAAGTGCCACCTGTGCCCCGGATAGAGATCCTCTTCTTTCTCTCCATGACCGGAAATGGAGACAAGACGCGCACCGATTGAGGCGGAGTAGTCCGCTATACCGAAGACAAGTGATTGGATTCTTTCACTCGCCCGGACAATTTCTGCAGCGTTTCGCAACCCTTCAGCGGTCTCAATAGATGCCTCAAGACCAATGGGTGGAGTGTACATCTTCATGTTCAGTTCAATTCCGCTCAGAAGACGGTCAGCAAAGTACACATCTCCAGGATGATTGACCTTTGGAAGGACAAATGCCTCGACAATATGGCCTGCCTCTTCAGCAACCTCCAGCAGATCACGATAGGCAAAGGGGGTATCCAGGGAGTTGACCCGTACAGTAATTGTCTTTAGCTGCCAGTCCAGATCAAGCAGTGATTTGATGACCTGCCTGCGGGCATTCGTTTTTTCATCAATGGGCACGCTGTCTTCAAGATCAAGCATAATGACATCTGCATTACTTCCCTGGGCTTTTCCATGCATCTTTTGCAGGTGGCCGGGAACAGATAAGATGGAACGACGCGGTTTCATATTGTCCTCCTTGATTATGTTGAAAAGACACACCACACAGAGCTTTGTTCGAGCACTCTCAGAGATCCCGTTGAGATGCGATAGCTACTCTATCAAAATCAAACAAGATTGCTCCTGTTTTCTGAACAGACGCAGTCAGTGATTTATATATTTACTGATTATTGAAACGTTGTCGCAGGGGTAGAATGGAGGCAGGAAGAAGAAGAGTGGTAAAAAGAGGAAAGTCAGCAGTGACGGGCAAGATGAACCTGGTCACCCGGGATCCATGGAAGTTAAAACGCAAACCACCGTTTCTTCTTTCTTGATGCTGTTGAACCAAGGACCACGCAGTTGCGACCGGAGTTTTTTGCATCATAAAGGGCGTTGTCAGCCATGGTAATAAGGTCGTTTTTACTTATCGTCCCGTCATCAGCAAAAGAGGCATTGGCCACCCCAATACTTATGGTGACCTGGTAGACGTTGACACCGTCGTTGAAGATACATTCCTCGGTGTTTTTTCTGATTTTTTCAGCAATGAGCATGGCTTCATCCGCTGTTGTCTCCGGGAAAACATAGGCAAATTCTTCACCGCCATACCGTGCAATCAGATCATATTCACGTATGATCTCCTTGGTGACACGACAGAATTCCTTCAGCAGGAAGTCACCGGCCTGGTGGCCGTACGTATCATTAAAAGCTTTGAAATGATCTATATCAGCCAGGAGCAGCGATAACGGACGTTTCGTGCGGATTGAGCGGTTAATCTCTGATTCGAGAAAATTCTGAAAATAGCGGTGATTATGAATTTCGGTCAGCCCGTCAATGTTGGCGAGGTTCTCAAGCATTCGATTCTTTTGCGCCAACTCTTCTGTTAACCGTTCCAGCTCGAGCTTTGATTTAATCAACTCGCGATTCATCTCTTCATACGAGAGATTAAGCAGACTGAGTCGCAGATTTGCTTCTTGGAGGATCTCGGCGACCGGTTTAACCGGGGTGATTTTCAGGCCAAAAGAGTGAGCAGATTGATCGATGACCTTATCAATCGTTTTTAAAATCATGTTTACACGCACGGTGGTCAAACCGAGTAGTTTTCTGGCACGCTGGCGAAAGAGCTTGTGGTATCGTTCCGGTTGCCCGGTGCAAAAGAGCAGGGAGAGGATGTTGGCGAGATGGGCGATATGAAGGATCTGCTTGTACGCCGGACTGGTCTCGTCACAGTCATCAGGACAATGGTGATACCGGATGGGCAGCAGGAGATTTTCCGGAAGTTGCCAGATCTTTGCAACATGATACCCGACCTCGGTATGTGTTGCCCCTATATAACGGAGTTCAAGTTCACGCTCAGTGGCCGTGATGTCATGGGAACTGTTGTTTTCTGGGGGTACCGGCTGTTTTTGGAGATGTTCCAGCACCTTATCGTAGGCATGGGGCATAGTGATGGCGAGCACCAGCTTTCCGATATTCTGAAGCAGACCAATTGTAAACGCTTCTTCCGCGTCCATATTCGGAACCTGCTCGGAAATAAGTTTTGCTGCAGTGGCCTGGATAAGCGAACGTTCCCAGAATTGTTCGAGATTAAAAAGTGTGTGCCGCTGTTGCTTACCGATGGAGAGGAAGGAGAAGCTCAAAACAAGGCTGCGAACGGCACTTGTTCCCAATACAGAAACGGCCTGATTGATTGATGTGATCTTTTGGGGAAATACAAAAAAGGCTGAGTTGGCGACTCGCAGAATCTTGGTGGACAGTGCAATGTCCTGGGTAATGACATGGGCAATCTCAGCCAGGGTGGTTTCTTCACAGGCAGTGAGCTCGAGCAGTTTACTTGCTAGAGCAGGGAGCGTCGGGAGATCCTTTGAATGCAGTATGGCATAAATAGCCTCCTCTGCCGGGGGGTGGGTGGCTTTCAGGGAGGAGGGGGGGGCTGTCACTGTTCTGACTGAAGTGGGAACTGTGTTTGTCTGCATTCCTGGCGGTTGGTCGTTGTATGAATGAGAATCACCTTCAGTATTATATGAGGTTTTCCCACTTCGTCAAAGCATGAAAAGAAAAATAAAGGCTCAGGGAACAATACAGTTGGGATAGGAATACGAATCACCCTTATAGTTTTTAAATTCAAGCGTATCTCCCTTGTGGATGATGTATTCTGGCGTCAGGGGAATTTTTCCGCCTCCTCCAGGGGCATCGAGGGCAAAGGTCGGTATTGCCATTCCTGTGACGTGACCGATAAGATCGTGCATGATGGCCAGCCCGGTATCAATGGCTGTCCGGAAATGGGAAGTCCCTTTTGTCTGGTCGGCCTGGAAGAGGTAGTAGGGTCTGACTCTGATCCTGATGAGGCGGTAGAGCAAGTCCTTCATGATGTCTGCGGAGTCATTTACGCCGCGCAGAAGAACAGTCTGACATCCCAACGGGATGCCGGCATCGGCAAGGTAGGCACATGCCTGCTGTGCCTCCTCTGTGATCTCCGCCGGATGGTTGAAATGGGTGTTGATGTAGAGAGGATGATACTTTTTGAGCATTGCCGCGAGCTTTGGTGTAACCCGTAAGGGCAGGGTACACGGTACTCTGGTGCCGATGCGGATCGTCATGATATGCGGGATGGACCGTAAGGAACGGATGATCCACTCTAATCGTGCGGTACTCAGCATCAGCGGGTCACCGCCTGATATGAGAACGTCAGAGATGGACGGTGTCTGGCGGAGATAATGAAATGCGGCTGTGAGGGCTGCATTGTCGACCGTCATCTCGGGTTTGCCGACTTTTCGTTTACGGGTGCAGAAACGACAGTACATGGCACACTGATGACTGACAAGCAGCAGGGCCCGATCCGGGTATTTATGGACAAGAGCTGGAACCGGACTCAATTGCTCTTCAGCCAGGGGGTCGGTTAAGCCATCTGTATCGTCAAGCTCTCTAAGATCCGGTACGGCCTGTTTCCAGAGTGGCAGGCCGTGTTGTCGTATCAGGTCAAGATAGTAGGCACTGATACGGAGAGGGTACACGCTGTGGACCGTTTGGAGAGGTTCGACCGGAATGCTGAGTGCCTGTGCCACGGCCTCCGGGGTTGTGAGGAAGGTTTCTGAAGAGATAGATGACATCTGAAGAGATAAAAATATATTGGTAAGCCAAAAAAAATAGAGGCTCTGTACGAATACAGAACCTCTATGCATGTCAGGATAACGGATGAGCTACATCATACCCAGTACGGTTGGCAGCCAGGTGGAGATGATCGGTATGTACGTGACCATGACGAGAAAGACGAGCATGGTCAACAGCCACGGCCAGACTGCTATGGTCAGTTCAGTGATGCCCAGTTTTGTCAATCCGGAGGCAACGTAGAGGTTCAGTCCAACCGGGGGATGGCACATGCCGACCTCCATGTTCACAACCATGAGCACGCCAAGATGGATCGGGTCAATGCCGAGCTTCATGGCCACCGGGAAAACTATGGGGGCGAAGATCAGCATGATTGAGGACGGTTCCATGAAGTTGCCGGCCATGAGAAGGACAAAGTTGACGGCCAGGAGAAAGGCAATGGGGCCGAATCCTTTGTCGAGCATCCAGCCGGTAAGTTGCATGGGAATATTCTCATTGGCGAGAATAAAGCTGAACATGACAGCATTGGTGATGATGTAGAGAAGCATTGCGGACATGTTGGCCGAACTGAGGAGCACTTTGGGAACCTCTTTCAGTGTCATGTCCTTGTAGACAAAGACTGAAACAAAGAAGGCATACACTGCGCTCATGGCTGCAGCTTCTGTGGGGGTGAATATACCTGTATAAATACCGCCCATGACAACGATGATGAGCATCAGGCCCCAGGCAGATTCTCTGAATGTGCGAAGCCGTTCCCGCCATGAGGCTTTAGGCTGGCGTGGATAGTTGAATTTCTTGGCACGGTACCACGTTATTCCACCCAGCATAGTGGCCATGATAAGTCCGGGAATGACTCCGGCCATAAACAGGGCGCCAATGGAGGCGTTCGTGGCAATGGCGTACATGACCATGACGATGGAGGGCGGGATAAGAATACCGAGTGCACCGGATGTGGCAACAACACCGGCACCGAAACGCATGGGAAAACCTGCCCGAACCATCCCGGGGAGAAGGATAGAGCCGATCGCCACAACTGTGGCTGGTGATGAACCGGAAACTGCAGCAAAAAGAGCGCAGGCGACAACACCGGAAAGTGCCAGGCCGCCGTAGAAATGACCGACCATGGAGGTGGCGAAGTTGATGATGCGCCGGGCAACGCCACCGTGGGTAAGAAAGTTACCGGCAAGTATGAAAAACGGGATAGCCATGATCTCAAATTTTTCGATGCCGGAGAAAAGTTTGAGGGCTATCGACTGGAGGGGTACATGGGTCATCGTAAAGAGGAAGGTCATTACCGTGAGGCCCAATGAAATGGAAATGGGCATCCCAGTCAGCATCAGGGCGAGCAGAATACTGAAAATAATGAGAGCACTCATGCCTTGACCTCCTTTGTATCCTCTGCACGGCTTGCCTTGCCGGCTGGTGTTCCGGCTGTTTGAGCAGCTTCGGTTTCTTCCTCAAGGGTGTGGCTCAGAATCTCTTCATCGACCCCTTCAACGTGACTGTGGTCGTGATGCGGCAGTTCCCCGCTGCGGATGAAACGGACGAGCACCTGGAGAAATCGGAAGCACATCAGCGTGGAACCTGTTGGGACGGCACTGTACACGAGCCAGGTGGGCCACTCAAGGTCAGGTGTGACCGGACCTTCAAACAGACTGCCGTCATTGAGTCCCAAGAGCGTGAAGACAGCGTAGTGCATACCGTTGTCCCAGATGAAGTCAAAACCGAGCACAGCAACAAGCCCTGTAAAAAAAGCGCCGGCACTCAAGGCAAAGATGACACATTTAGCACGGGCTTTGACATTCAACCGGTTGACAAGAACGTCCACACCCACATGGATGCCGGTGCGGACACCGTAGGCGGCCCCGAACTTGGCCATCCATACAAACATGATGATACAGAGTTCCTGTGCCCACCCCAGATTAATGGCAAGCAGCCAGTCCTGAACAACAGGGATAGGCAGACCGGCGGCATAACGGTGGGTGACGGCAACGAAGATGACAATGACAGCCCCGGCCATGAGAAAGGAGATAAACCATTCCTCAAGATGATTCAGAAATTTCATAGGATAGCCCCTTTTTGTATCAGAAGCGGAGGCGACGGGATGATCCGTCGCCTACCAGGTCAACATACACGCAGAGCGGCTATTTTTTGAAGTCGATTGCCTTGTAAACGGAATCGATGGTATCTTTTCCGATACGGCTGGCCATCTTGGCATGAACTGGAATCATTGCCTGCCGGAAGGCTTCGCGCTCTTCAGGAGTGAGGGTGATGATGGTGGTTTTACCGGAGGCACGGACGGACTCAAGATCCTTGTCATTCATATCTTTGGCGATTTTATTGGCGTACTCTGTCGCCTCTTTCATGGCTGTTTCGAGTTGCTCACGGATATCAGCCGGCAGTCCATCCCAGAATTTTTTGTTTACAATGACAGCGTAGCCGAGATACCCGTGGTCGGACAGAGCAAGGTACTGCTGAACTTCATGCATCTTCTGGGTGTAGAAGTTGGAAATCGGGTTTTCAGTGCCGTCGACAACGCCTGTCTGCAGGGCATGGTAGACCTCAGAGAACGGCATAACCTGGGGGATGGCTTTGATGGCACGCATCTGTTCTTCCAGAACCTTGGAGGACTGGATGCGTAACTTCTTGCCTTTCAGATCTTCAGGCTTATGAATCGGGGTGTGGGCGGAAAAGGATTTGAATCCATTGTCCCAATAGGCCAGACCCTTAATTCCCTTTGGTTCAAGCTTATCAAGAAGCGCCTGACCGGCAGGTCCGTATGTTACTTTATGAAGCTCTTCATATCCGTTGAAGATGTACGGCAGATCAAAGACTTCAAAATCTCTTACGCCGAGCGGGCCGAATTTTGCCAGCGACGGGGCGAGCATCTGCACTGCACCAAGCTGTAAAGCTTCGAGTTCCTCCTTGTCTTTGTACAGTTGGCTATTGGGGTAAACTTCTACTTTCACCTTGCCCTTGGTCAACTCTTCTGCGCGTTGCTTAAAAAAATCAGCAGCCATACCTTTGGGCGTATCGTTGGCAACAACGTGGCTGAATTTTATGTTGATGGGATCAGCAAGGGCAAAACCAGACAGCATGAGTGTGAAAGTTCCGACGAGTGCAAACCGTTTAGTCCACTTGTTCAGCATTGTACTTCCCCCTTCTGTGTAAATGGGTTGATAGGTATGACTGATAAAAGTGCAGATTACCTTAATCAGCCAAGCTAAGCAGGAAACGCGTCTACTGTAAACGATCAGAAACTATAGACCAAGGAAAAATGAACCAAGACCCGTATTTTCATGCATGATCAGGGTTGACGAACAGCGTGGTAGGTGGTGGCGAACAAGAAGCTGAACTGAAGTGGGAAAAAAGCAGGGTAAGAGAAAAAAAAGAGCTGACACGGACAATCCGTATCAGCTCTTGAAGAGGCTTGAGCCTGCAGGCTCTTTTCTGTCTCAGTGGTCGATGGTGAAGGAGGCTTTGAGGAATTCTCTGTTCAACCGTGCGATATTGCGAATCGATATGCCTTTCGGACAGACGTTTTCACACTCCCGCTCGTTGCCGCAGTTACCAAAACCCTCTTTGTCCATTTGCATAACCATATTGATGGCCCGTTTCTTAGCCTCAAGCCGCCCCTGGGGAAGGAGTGCAAGCTGTGAAATCTTTGCTCCAAGAAACAGCATCGGTACACTGTTCGGGCACTGGGCGACACATGCTCCACATCCGATGCAGGCCGCGGCATCCATTGCCAGTTCCGCAACGTGCTGAGGAATGAGGATGGTGTTGCCGTCCTGTGGTGATCCGGTGTTAACAGAGACATAACCGCCGGCTGAGATGATACGGTCAAGGGCCGACCGGTCCACGATAAGGTCTTTCACGATCGGAAAGCCCTGGGAGCGGAAGGGCTCGATGATGATCGTATCGCCGTTTTTAAAGCGACGCATATGCAGCTGGCATAGTGTGGTCTCTTTGTCCGGGCCGTGAGCAATACCATTGACCATTGCCCCACACATACCGCAGATACCTTCGCGGCAGTCATGGTCAAAAGCGATGGGCTCAAGCCCCTTGATGGTTAACCATTCGTTCAGCACATCGATCATTTCCAGAAAGGAGCTGTCCGTGCTGATATCCTTGAGAGCATGTTCCTCAAAAGCACCTTTTGCCAGAGGACCATTCTGTCGCCATATTTTTACTATTATATTGATCGTTTTCGATGACATATCCGTTCTTCTGCGTTGTATTTTAAGCTTCAGGAATGAATCCGTTGTCCAAGGAATCGCTGATTTCCACTATTTGTAGCTGCGTTGCGAAGGAATCACATATTCAAAGGTCAGCGGCTCTTTATGCATTACCGGAGCTGTCCCCTGACCCTTATACTCCCATACAGCTACGTAGCTGAAGTTGGCATCGTCTCGTTTCGCTTCGTTTTCTTCTGTCTGGCTTTCCTCTCTGAAATGTCCGCCGCAGGATTCGTTACGATGCAGGGCATCACGAACCAGAAGCTCGCCGAATTCCAGGAAGTCGGCAACCCGGCCGGCACGCTCAAGGGACTGATTCAACTCCTGTCCGGAGCCGGGAACAATGACGTTCTCCCAGAACTCGGCACGGATCTCAGGAATCTTCGTCAGGGCGTATTCCAGGCCTTCCTTGTTTCTGGCCATACCACAGTAATCCCACATGATCTTGCCGAGTTCTTTGTGGTAATGGTCAACGGTCTTTCCGCCTTTGCCGCTCTTGGTGTTCTTCATCAACTTGTTGATGTGCTCCTTGACCTCATTGGCAGCCGCCTCAAAGGCCGGGTCATCGGTGGTGGTCGGTACCGGTGGCACATTTGCCAGGTAATCACCGATTGTGTAGGGGAGGACAAAGTAACCGTCGGCCAGACCCTGCATCAGAGCGGAAGCACCGAGCCGGTTCGCACCATGATCTGAGAAGTTGCACTCACCGGTGGCATAGAGGCCAGGAATTGTTGTCATCAGATTGTAGTCAACCCAGAGACCACCCATGGTATAGTGAACCGCGGGATAGATCATCATCGGTTCTTTTGTCGGATCACTGTCAGTGATCTTTTCATACATGTGGAAGAGGTTGCCGTACTTGCGGAGGATGACATCCAGACCGTCCCGTTTGATGGCATCGGCAAAGTCAAGATAGACGCCGAGTTTGGTCTCACCGACGCCTTTACCCTCATCACACGCCTGCTTCGCATTCCGCGAGGCAACGTCGCGGGGAACGAGGTTACCGAAGGACGGATACTTGCGCTCAAGATAGTAATCACGATCCTGTTCAGGAATGTCATTGGCCTTCCGGGTTTCGTTCGGATCTTTTGGTACCCAGACCCGGCCGTCGTTCCGCAGACTCTCACTCATCAGGGTCAGTTTTGACTGGAACTCTCCGTGTACCGGAATGCAGGTCGGGTGAATCTGAACAAAGCATGGGTTGGCAAATCCTGCGCCTTTTTTATAGGCTCGATAGGCCGCGGTGACGTTGGATGCCATGGCGTTTGTTGAAAGGAAGTACACGTTCCCGTAGCCACCGGTGGCCAGAACAACGGCGTGAGCCGAATATTTTTCAATCTCGCCGGTAACCAGGTTGCGGACGATGATACCTTTTGCAACACCGTCAACAACAACGAGATCCATCATCTCCCGGCGGGTGTACATCTTCACTTTCCCGGCCCCGACCTGTCGCATCATGGCCGAGTAGGCACCTAGGAGCAGCTGCTGTCCAGTCTGGCCGCGGGCATAAAATGTACGCGACACCTGAGCACCGCC
>JAAYDD010000129.1 GCA_012729435.1 Desulfobulbus sp. | reverse complement strand
GCTCCCTGTTCGGAACAGTACTGCTGTACACGTTGCATAATCTCCGGAATTTCATGAGGAAGAGTCCCCCCGTTCGTATCACAGAGGACAACAGTCTCTGCACCGCCTGCTATCGCCTTGCCAATGGTTGCCAGGCAGTATTCACGGTTATTTTTAAACCCGTCGAAAAAATGTTCAGCATCGTAGATAAGATGCCTCACCCTGGGCCGCAAGTAAGCAAGAGAATCTTCAATAATCTGCAAATTATCTTCAAGCTCAATTCGCAGCGCATCAATTACATGTATATCCCAGCTTTTGCCGAATATAGTTATTGCAGGTGTTTTAGCAGCTAACAGGGCCTGGAGGTTACTATCCGCCTCCGGTTTTTTCTGAAAATGCCTGGTTGAGCCAAAGGCCGTAAGCTTCGCATGCTTCAGCTCAACACTTTGCATGCGATCAAAGAATGTAACTGCCAGAGGATTCGATCCCGGCCACCCACCCTCGATAAAATCAATTCCGATGCGATCGAGCTGACGGCAGACTTTAATTTTATCATCTACCGAGAGGTTAAAGTTTTCAGCCTGGGTCCCATCCCGCAGAGTGGTGTCATAAAGTTGAATAACTCTGGCCATAGTTCACTCATCCTCTTCCAGAGGGACATTTTCTTTGTCCAGGGCAAAAGCATCGTGCAGCGCGCGAACCGCCAGTTCCGTATATTTCTCCGCTATCACACAAGAAACTTTTATCTCAGAAGTGGAAACCATCATCATATTGATCCCTTCTTTCGCCAAGATTTGGAACATTGTTGAGGCTATTCCCGGATGATTACGCATGCCGACACCAACGATCGAAATTTTGGCAATATCTTTATCACCTGTCACGGTCTTTGCATTGATTGTCCTGGCAACTTCATGAAGAATTTTCATGGCCTGGTCATAGTCTCTTCGCAGAACCGTGAAGGTCATGTCTGTGAGATGACCGTCATCGGTATTTTGAATGATCATATCAACCAGTATGCCGGCATCTGAAATGGGAAGAAATATTTTCGCCGCTATTCCGGGCTGATCCGGAACTTGTTTAATGGTGATTCTAGCCTCATTCTTACTGTATGTAATGCCGGAAACCAGCATGGACTCCATAATTTTGTCCTCCCCGACAACCCATGTGCCGGTATTATTAGAAAAAGTTGATCGGACATGCACTGGTACTTGAAATCTCTTTGCTAATCCGACTGCTCGAATATCTAACACTTTGGCTCCAAGACTGGCCAGCTCCAGCATCTCATCGTAACTGATAGAATCTATTTTTCGCGCCTGGGTGCAGATACCGGGATCAGCAGTGTATACTCCTTCGACATCTGTAAAAATTTCACAGGCATCGGCCTGCATGGCTGCGGCCAGGGCAACGGCTGTCGTGTCAGAGCCGCCGCGGCCAAGAGTCGTGATATCACCGTCGTCAGTTACTCCTTGAAATCCTGCAATAACGACAATTTTGCCGTTATCCAGGTGTTTTTTAATCCGCTCCGCATCAATTTTTTGAATACGTGCCTTTGTATGCATCGTGTCCGTATGAATGGACACCTGATCAGCAAGCAGGGAAACCGCATCATACCCTAAATCTTTAATGGCCATGGCAAAAAGAGCAATACTGACCTGTTCACCAGTGGCTACAAGCATGTCCATTTCCCGTTGGTCCGGTATCTCCTGCATAGCAAGGGCGAGTTTGATCAATCGGTCGGTTTCTCCAGACATGGCCGACAACACGACGATCATCTGGTTCCCTTGTTTATAGGTATTGAGTACCCGTTCGGCCACTCCTTTTATTTTGTCAGTAGTACCTACCGACGATCCGCCATATTTTTGAACGATGAGCGCCATAATCGTGTCCGCAGATGGAATAGGAAATTGTGTTCAAGGATAAGAACTTGAAATTGTAAGCGAAAACAGAGAGATGGGTGAATTGGAATAGCACCACAGAACAGCATCGGTTCCTCACAACCGAACGGTTTACATTAAAAGGTATTTTTAAATTTGCAACCTCTATCCATATTCTGTACATAGAACAGTTTCACTTTTTAAGGTCAAACTGAAAAGCAAAACGCAATGCAGACGTCCCTTCCCGCCCTTCATATCGTTCTTGTTGAACCGGAGATTCCTCCCAATACAGGATCAATTGCCCGTTTGTGCGGGGCGACGAATACAGTACTCGACTTGATACACCCGTTGGGGTTTGCGGTTGATAACAAGCATCTTAAACGAGCAGGTCTTGATTACTGGCCCCAGGTGCAGATTAAGCACTGGGAGAATCTAGATGCATTCCTCCAAGTTCAAGATGAAGACAGACTCTACTTTCTTACGACCAAGTCGAGCCGGCCCTACACTGACGCTCATTTCAAGCCCGGTGATATGATCATTTTCGGCAAAGAGACAAAAGGCTTGCCCGAAAATATACTGCATCTGTATAGTGACCGCTGCCTCACCATCCCCATGTGCAATCCCAATATCCGCAGTCTCAACCTGGCGATGGCTGCAGGTATTGTACTTTATGAAGTCTTACGGCAAATCAACAAATAACATCAGCTTGTACGTCACTTTTTAATCAAGGAGAAAGTAATGCCTGAAAGAATTTACAACTTCAGTCCCGGGCCGGCCACTCTTCCCTACTCGGTCCTTCAAGAAGCCGCCGCCGATATTGTTAATTTCAAGGACATCGGTATCGGGTTGATTGAGTTGAGTCATCGGTCCAAGGCTTTTGTAGACGTGGCAGACGAAACAGAGGCATTGCTTCGCGAGTTGCTCAATATCCCTGCCAACTATAAAGTCCTCTTCCTGCAGGGCGGCGCGTCTACTCAATTCTTCATGGTTCCCATGAATCTGCTGCAACATGATCAAAAGGCATCTTACCTCAACACCGGAGTGTGGGCAAAAAAGGCGCTTCAGGAAGCAAAACTCTTCGGTGAGATTGAAGTGCCCTATTCCAGTGAGGACATTGTGTACAGGCGGGTGCCAAAGGATGATGAGTATACGGTTTCCAGTGACAGTCAATATCTTCACTTTGTAAGCAATAACACCATTTATGGCACGCAGTACCCGGATATGCCCGATAAGCCGGTAATGCTCATTGCTGACATGTCATCAGATATTCTGAGCCGGCCGTTTGATATCAACAAGTTCGGAATAGTCTACGCCGGTGCCCAGAAAAATATGGGACCTGCCGGAGTGACCATTGTCATTATCCGTGAGGATCTGCTTGACAGGGTCGGTGACAGGGTGCCGACCATGCTTAAATACAAAACCCATGCAGAAAAAGATTCCATGTTCAACACTCCACCCTGCTTCCCCCTTTACTGTGTAGGCCGGGTGTTGAACTGGCTGAAGAACTTCGGAGGTGTAGCAGCCATAGAAAAAATAAACCGAGAAAAGGCCGCCTTGCTCTATGAGGCCATTGACAGCATGGAGATGTATCGCGGCCACGCAGAAAAAGATTCACGATCACTGATGAACGTCACCTTTAATCTTCCGACCCCTGAACTTGAGGCCCGTTTTATCAGCGAAGCTGGTGCTGTGGGCCTT
>JAAYDD010000128.1 GCA_012729435.1 Desulfobulbus sp. | reverse complement strand
CAGCGCGAGCATGGCTGTATTCGAATTGCGTCCGTCTATCATGACCTGGAGAGGGCAGCTCTCCCCCTGGGCCACATTGGCAGAGCACTGTTCACCGATATGCAGTGTCAACAGAGCGGTCTGGCGGTCAATAACAGGCTGTATTTCGGCCTGGGAGTTGAGATAACCGACCACCTCAAACGCGCTGGTCTGTTCAAACCGGCTGACCAGATCGCGGGAAAAGGCGCCGCTGTCCTCATTGAGAATGGTCAGACTGGCCTGTTCAAGATCAAAGGTGGCAGCGTAACCGAAGACAAGGAGCTGGAGGATGGGGGGGACAATAACCGCCATGCGGCTCTTCCTGTCACGGAAGAGGGCTAAAAACTCCTTGATGATAAGGGCTATGACACGTTGGCTCATGATACAGGAATCTATTGGAGTATTTTTTTTGTTTTACGATAGACCACACCGTGGAAAAAGAGCCCCATCAGCGCAAGGATTGCCGCGTTGGGCCAGAGAACACTCCACACATCGCCCACTAAAAAAAGGGTCTGGAGGATGGTGACGTAATAGCGTGCGGCAATCAGATAGGTGAGTCCCTGAATGATGACCGGCATGCTGCGGATATCAAAAATAAATCCGGAGAGAATAAATGCCGGTAAAAAGGTGCTGACCATGGCGACCAGAGCAGCAACGAACTGGGAGCGGAACACCGTTGAAATAAAAAAACCCATGCCCAGAGCCACCCAGAGAAAAAGTGCCGAGGTGGCGAGTAAGAGCCACAGTGAACCACGCATCGGTACATGAAACAGGAACTTGGCCATGACCAGCGACAGGCCCAGACCACCCATACCGAGAAAAAAGTAGGGGATCAGTTTACCAAGAAGTATTTCCGGGGCGGAGATGCGGGTAACGAGAAGGGCTTCCATGGTGCCGCGTTCCCATTCGCGGGCAATGACGAGAGCTGTCAGCAGGGCGCCGATCAGGGTCATGATCACGGCGAGTATACCGGGAATGAGGAAATCGGTGGAACGTACTGCCGGGTTGTACCAGATGCGCTGTTCAAGCTGCACCGGAGAAGTCAGTTTTTTTCCGGCCAGTTCGGATTGCTGCTCCAGCCAGGTAAACCAGATGCCCTGCACATATCCTTCGATCAGGCGGGCGGTGTTGGCATCCACGCCGTTCACGATGAGGCCGATCGGTGGCCCGTCTTTATGCAGATATCTGCTTCCGAAGTCGGATCGCAGCCAGACAATACCGTCCACTTCAGCATGACGGAGGGCGGTTTCAGCCTCCTGGATGGAGGAAAAGGCTTCTGGCGCAAAGTAGGGCGACCGGTCAAAGCTGCCGGCAAAGTTGCGGGCAATATTGTCCGGCTGTTCAATGACCAGAGCAACACGGATATTTGTTGCATCAAGACTGACGCCGTAGCCGAAAATAAGCAGCAGTATCACCGGAAGAACAAAGGCGATGGCAATACTTGACGGATCGCGTAGCACCTGCAGGTACTCTTTACGGATCAGACCGGCAAGACGCATGTTTCGTCCGGGTTTCACCTTAACCGGCCTCTCCGGTTTTTTGCTGTTTTTTCAGTAAACCGATAAAAACGTCTTCCATGGTCGCCTCCTGTCCGTTTTCATTGTCAAAGCCCTCTTTCAGAGATTCAGGAGAACCTTCCGCCAGCACCTTCCCTTCAGCCATGATCACGAGCCGGTCACAGTATTCCGCCTCTTCCATAAAGTGGGTGGTGACAAGGACAGTGACGCCCTGGTCGGCAAGGCTGTTGATCTGTACCCAGAACTCGCGCCGGGCCAGGGGATCAACCCCGGAAGTCGGCTCATCAAGAAAGAGCACCTCCGGTTCATGCATCAGTGCCGCCGCCAATGCGAGACGCTGTTTAAAGCCGAGCGGCAGTGACTGTCCTTCACTGTTCGTATACGGGGTGAGGGCAAAGGTCTGCAGCGCCCAGTTGATCCGATCGGTCCGGTCCTGCCCCCGCAGTCCGTAGGCGCTGGCGAAAAACCCGAGGTTCTGCAGAACCGTCAGGTTTCCGTACAGTGAAAATTTCTGGGCCATGTACCCGATGCGGCTGCGCGCAGCAGAGGCAGCGGTGCGAAGGTTCATGCCGGCGACAGAACATGACCCGCTGGAGATGGGCAGGAGCCCGCAGAGCATGCGAAACGTGGTGGTTTTACCGGCGCCGTTGGCACCGAGCAGGCCGAATATCTCACCGCGCCGGACGCGGAAGCTGACGCGGTCAACGGCATAAAAACTGCCGAAACGACGGACAAGGTTTTCGGCAACAATAACGTCCTCATCTCCAATACGGTGGTTGTTCTGTCCCAGGGTGATCTGCGCGGCCGAATCCGCTGTACGGGAGTTCTTTTTAAGGGTGGCGACAAAGTAGTCCTCAAAACGCGGTTCAACCGGATCCATACGGTACGGTTCAGCCGGTGGATCAGCAAGATGCAGTTTCCCCGCCGTATGACTGACAACCCGGATTGTTTTTCCTAAAATCAACGCGTCCAGAACCGCCGGATCATTGCTCAGCCGAAGCTGCAAAGAACGTTTCGCAACATGTGGAGCCCTGACCGACCATATACGGCCGGTCACCTGGCGGCTGAAGGCCTGCGGGCGGTCATGACCGAGGATGTGTCCCTGATGAATCAAAACAACCTCGGTGCAGCGCTCAGCCTCGTCAAGATAGGCGGTGCTCAAAAGCACACTCATGCCCTCGGTTTCCACAAGGCGGTAGACAATTTCCCACAGCTCACGTCGTGATATCGGATCAACACCGACTGTGGGTTCATCAAGCAGAAGTAAACGTGGCGGTCGCACGAGGGTGCAGACCAGGCCGAGTTTCTGTTTCATACCGCCGGAAAGCCTGCCGGCCAGGCGGTGGCGGAAATCCTCCAGACCGGCCATGGCGAGCAGACGGGTATAGCGCTCATGCCGTGCTTCCTTCGGTACTCCCTGCAGATCAGCGTAGAGATCAAGGTTTTCCTGGACGCTGAGATCTTCGTACAGGCCGAAGCGCTGCGGCATATAACCGACCTGTGCCTGCACTCTGAGCGGCTCGCGGACAACATCAATGTCCAGGGCACGGAGAGTCCCGCAGTCAGGCCGTAAAAGCGCGGCGCTCAGCCGCATCAGAGTGGTTTTGCCTGCACCGTCCGGTCCGATGAGACCTGTTACTCTGTGCGGCCGGATTTGACAGCTGACACCGTCAAGAGCGGTGATTGTTGTTTTGTTGGCTGTAAATGTTTTTTTCACCTGATCAAGAACAAGTACGGAGGACACAGAAGCAGTTCTGTCGTCGGAAGGTCGGTTCTTGACTGATGGAGGCCGGGACATGGTGATTGAGAGTTGAGGAGCAGCCTTTTCGAGTAGGTGTCGGTTGGATGGCGGTTGTATCGTGAACGATCGTTGTACCATACCACAGAGACAGAATATTTTTTACTGTAAATGACCGGTACTGACAGAAGGATCAGAGAGGACTGTGGCTGAAGGCCCGTGATTTCAGGTGTATTTCCATAGAAGATCGGTGAGATCGTCTGTTTGAATACAAACTTTATCTGACTGTATTCTGTCAAGAATAGTGACATCCGGTCTTCTTAATTGTAAAGACATCAGTATGTTTTTTTAAAAGAATACGTTACACTCGCGATGCAATAAAGAAGAAGCAGCCATCGCTGCAGTTGACCGGATTGAGGTTGTTTGATCAGACAATGAAACACGAGCCGCCAATCACCATAGTTACAGCCCCGGCTTTTCTTCGTCACGACACCGGCGGCGGAGATCATCCGGAGGCCCGGGAGCGTATGACCGTTATCACCGATCAGCTCGCTGAAGGACCTCTAGCCAATCAGATTCAACATGTTCTGCCGCGTCCGGCACAACGGGAGGAACTGTTGACGTTTCACACTGAGGGATGGTTGTTTCGTTTTGAGGAATCTGTACTGTCCGGACGCACGTATATCGACCATCAGGACAACCAGGTCTGTTACGATTCCTATGAAATTGCGACTCTGTCAGCCGGTTCAGGCCTGGTGGGGGTTGATATTGCCGAACAGGAACCGGGTTCGATCATATTCTGCCAGACCCGCCCGCCCGGTCATCACGCTGAACCCAATCAGCCGTACGGGTTCTGTTTTTTCAATAACTGCGTGATTGCAGCCCGCTACTGGCAGAGATCCTATAATCGGCGCCGTGTCTGTATTTTTGACTTTGATGCGCATCATGGAAACGGTATCCAGACCGCCTTTGAAGAAGAGGCTGAAACCGCCTACATCTCCGTACATGAGCATCCCAGCTTCAGCTACCCGGGAACAGGATGGGCTGAAGAACGGGGAATAGGAGCGGGAAAAGGTACCATCCTCAACCTGCCCCTGACACCAGGTGCCGGTGAAGAGCAGGTTGTCCGGCTGTTGCCGAAAATCCGTCTTTTCCTGGAAGACTTTCAGCCTGATGCTCTCATAATCGGGGCTGGTTTTGATGCTCATCGTGATGATGACATGTCCGGGCTTGCCTTCACCAATCAGCTGTACCGGCTGCTGGGGCATTTTATCAGGGAACTCGCCGCTGATCTCACGGCGGGCAGACTCGTTTCTATTCTGGAAGGGGGATACAACCTGCAAATACTCGGCACCAGTGTCGAGGCGTATCTTCTTGGGCTCACCGACTCACTTTAAACAACCATCCGGATGCACTGTTACCTGTTGGAGAATTGCCATGTTTATACGCTCTTACATGACCCCGTCACCCATCACTATTACTCCGGAGAAGACCGTTGCCGAGGCGATCGGCATCCTCGAGGAGCATAACATCCGTCACCTCCTTGTTGTGAATGAACTGGGCCAGCTGGCAGGTATTCTGTCGGACCGGGACCTCCGCTCAGCGCGTCCGTCAAGCGTGGCTCGCAGCAAGGAACGGCAAAGCATTGAAAGCAAGGTGAACAAAACGCCGGTTTCCGTGGTCATGACCAGAGACTGTCTGGTGGTTCATCCGAACTCCACCCTGGATGATGCGCTCCTGCTGTTTGAGTCAAAAAAAATCGGGGCCCTGCCGGTTGTCGGTGATGAGGAGAAGGTCGTTGGAATTTTCACCACAGCCGACCTGATGAATGCCTACCGTGCCCTCTTTGGTCTGGGAGAGAAGGGCTCGGTGCTCATTTCCATAGAGGATCAAGGGGATCCGCAGGCCATGTCCAGACTTGTCCGGTTGATGGAGGAAAACCGGGTGACGTTCACCCGGCTCGTTCGGAGCGGCGGCGGAGACCAGGGACAGCCGATGATCTTTCTTCGAATCAACACGTACAACATCCGAGCCATGCACAAAGCCCTTGAAGCTGCTGGTTTTATCATCCATGTTCCGGAAGAACTAAAAAGGTAGGGACACAATATGCTGGAAAGACTCTTTTCGCCCAAGTCCATCGCTGTTATCGGTGCTTCCCGAACTGAGGGCAAGGTCGGTTACTACATCATGAGCAACCTCGTTCAAAGCGGGTTTGACGGACCGATTGTTCCGGTCAATCCGGCCGGGGGAGAGCTCTTCAGCCTTCCGGTTTACACAAAACTTGCCGACTATCCTGGGCCTGTTGATTTGGTCGTGGTCGCCGTACCTGCGGAACAGGTTCCTGCCGCTGCCCGGGAGGCTGTACGGAAGAAGGCAGGGGCTCTTATTGCTGTTGCCGCCGGCTTCAGAGAATCCGGCCGTCACGGCCGGATGATTGAAGAGGAGCTGATCGAGATCTGCCGGAAAGGGGGCGTCCGGTTGCTCGGACCGAACTGTTTGGGGGTCATCAACACAGCCATCAAACTCAACGCCTCCTTCTCGAAACGCATCCCTCAGGCCGGTCAGCTGGGCATACTTTCCCAATCCGGCGCTCTCTGCACGGCAATGATGGATATTGCCGATGAGCGGGAGCTTGGTGTTTCCAAGGCGGTGTCCATCGGTAACAAGGCGGATATCACTGAAGTTGATATCCTTGAAGCGCTGACCCACGATGAAGAGACCCGCGTGATTGTCGGCTATCTTGAAGATATCAGTGACGGTGACAAGTTTGTCAAGGCTGCGGAAAAAGCGAGTACCAAAAAACCGGTGGTTATTCTGAAAGCCGGGATCACGGTTGCCGGAAACAGGGCAGCCGCAAGCCACACCGGTGTACAGTCCGGAAAAGACACCGCCTACGGAGCCGCCTTTAAGCGGGCCGGCATCTGCCGGGCAGACTCCTTTGAAGCACTGTTTGATTATGCCACTGCCCTGGCATTGCAACCCACGCCGAAAGGCGATCGGGTCCTCATTATCACCAATGCCGGCGGCTCTGCCACCATGTCGGCGGATGCGGTTGAAAAGGCAGGCATGAGTGTTCCGCTGCTCACTCCTGATCTGGCGAAACAGCTGCGCCAACACCTGCCTCCGTCGGCGTTCATTGATAATCCCATCGACATCTCCGCGGCTGCCGAACCCCGTCACTACGCGGCTGCCATAGACATTGCGGCAGCCCACCCGGATATTGATTCCATTCTCATTGTCCTTGCCCCGCAGTACATGACTGAACCGGCTGCCACGGTACGTGCCATTGTTGCCCATCTGGATGAATCAATCCCGGTTATTGCATCCTTCCTCGGCGGTAGCGATATCATGCCTTCACGAAAGGAGCTGGCCGCCGCAGGACTGCCTTTTTATGATTCTCCGGAAAGGGCGGTCGGCGCACTTAAGGCCATGCATGAGTACGGGGTCTGGAAGCATCGGCCTGCCCGTCACGTTGTCCGTTTTCCTGTGAACCGCCGACGTGTGGAACGAATTATCACCCGTCGTCAGCGCACGAACCGGCTCCGGCTGGGAGAGGTTAAATCAAAAGACATTCTCAAATCCTACGGTTTTAAGATCCTGCCGGGCAGACTGACCACGAGTGCGGAAGAGGCGGTTGAAATTGCCCGTTTCATCGGGTTTCCGGTTGCCCTTAAAATCATTTCTCCCTCCATTGTGCATAAGTCCGATTTGGGCGGTGTCCGGCTTAATCTCGGTTCGACCCAGGAGGTGGTGGACGCCTTTGATCTCATGATGCTTCGCATAAACAAGCATGCGCCCAATGCCATCATTGGCGGTATCTACGTTGAAAAGATGGCGGAAAAGGGGCTTGAGGTCATCATCGGTATGACACGTGATCCACAGTTTGGGCCGATGCTGATGTTCGGCTTGGGCGGTATTTTTGTTGAGGTCAT
>JAAYDD010000127.1 GCA_012729435.1 Desulfobulbus sp. | reverse complement strand
GGTTTTGGCTCCACAGACAGCAATGAACAGGCTGCCCGGGATGACCCTTCTGGAATCAGCGGTGATCGATAAGATCTTCGTTTCCAGAACCGATTCAGGCAGATGGTCGCTCTTGAGTGCAGGCAGATTCTGAACGATGTGTGCGAGTGTCATCATGGTGGTCTTCTTTTACCTCGGCTCCAGGGTCAGGACGCACTCTTCGATGCCTTTCAAAGATTGCCCGGGAAGCGGATACTGAGCAATTATCCGTCCACTGCCGTTAATCCGCATTCGCAGGTTATATCTGTCAAGTTCCTGTAAACCCTTGCGAAGGCTCAGTCCCCGTACCTTCGGCATGCGCGGGACTGCCTCGGCCGTCTTGCCGGACGCTTCTTTAAAATTCAGACGTTTACTGATAAAAAACTGTCGCATGTTCTCCATGCTGCGTGCTGGCGGCCTGTCAAGAACACTCTTTGCAAGAGAAGTTTTCGTGAATTTTCCCAACAGTTCTTTTCCCATCTGTTCCAACGTCACCAGATTGCCATGTTTAGCAAGATCCTGTGGATTCAGATAATCCTGTTCCACCGCAATCAACAACAGGTACCGTGGCTGCTTGGCCGGAGTAAAACCGACAAACAGGTCCTGGACAGAAAAATGAGTCAGGCCCTCCTCCTTGCGGATCTGAGTATAATCTGCTGTATACGCCATCAGATCCTCCTTCTCAGAAATCCAGTCGGTAAAGAGTTCTCTTCGGATTTTCACACCGAGAGCCGGGTCGAGCACATGAATTTTTTCTGTTGCATCGCCCTTGCGGACATAGCGTGTAGATGTCTCATAATCATATACAGAATCAACAACATACGGGGTAATTCGCCAGCCGCCGTTGACCAGACTGGCAAGAGTCACACCGACCTGAACGCCGGTCACCACTGCCTCAGGTGCCGCTCCCTCTGTTACTCCGGGGCCCGATTCCCAGTTGCCAAAGACTGAACCATAAAGCTGTATCTGGTGCTCAAACACGTCCAGTTCGTCTGCTGAAAAGCCGTAGTCCGGCGCAGCGACTGTTGCCGGCAGCAGAGCCGGTCCCTCTATGCCTTCGCGCTCAATAGCGGCTGCCCGGGCAAGAACAGGTCGAATTAGCTCTTTACTGAGGACATGGTTGTATATGCGGTTGACCCGATTACTCTCACTCGCTTTCCAGAAATAGTTGGGATTAAATGAGGGCTGATTGACGAGCGCCAGAATCCGGCCGCTGCCGGGCTCAAGCAACAAGGCCATTCCTTTTTCAATCCCATTGGTCGTTGCCAGGTAGCTGCGAAACTGACCCTCTACCTGTTTCTGCAAATCTATGTCCAGGGTCAGCACAAGATCACTTCCCGAAATACCGAGCCGCTGTTGTCCCTGAAAGTCAATATCCGGGAGATTGACATCCCGAAATCCGCCGGGCCTCAACACCGCATCATATTTCCCCTCAACACCGGCAAGACCGACGCCATCACCCATGAAACCGAGGACATGGGATGCCGCAGCGTGACCAGGATAAAACCGAACCTCTTCCGGTTCACAGGTCACCCCCTGTAGTTGCAGATCCCTTATCTTTTCAGCTTGCAACCGATCCACATCTGTCTTGATGACGAATGAATCCTGCGCATTTTTCATACGCGCAGCCAACTGCTCTGACTTCTCCTCAAAGATACCTGCCAGCTTCTCCGCCGCTTCTTGCCGGTCAAGCAGTTCTGCAGGATTGATCACAACGGAAAACAGCTGATAGGACACCGCCAATTCACGCCAGTTCCGATCGTATACAGTGCCTCTTAAAACAGGTTCAGCGGGCGACTGGCCCGCTGAACGTATTGAAATTTTGCTGACCGCAGACTGTACCGCCCTGCCTATATCCTGGAGGGAGGGCGGAATGTTATACAGAGCAGTACCAGCTGCTGTCAGCAAAATAACAAAAACTATTAACGATACATACCATCGTCGGCTTTTTTTTCTGGTTCTCACGGACCTTGCCATTTCCAACTACATCCGACGCACCTGCTTCTGATCAGGTTCAAACAGGTGCAACTTGGTTCCAGCAAGAGCGACCACCTGTGCTTTTGAAGACAACTGGGCGCGAGTGGCCAGCAAACGAACATTTTCATCAGCAACCGCAATATTTCCAGCTCGCAGTTGGGTTGCTCTTTGCTGCAGATCATTTGTCATGGTCTGTATCATCTGGGTTATACCGATACCGAGTACAAGAGCGGCCACAGCACCTGCGGCGAAAACCCTGGTCTGCACAATCGACAGAAGACCACGAAACTGCGAGGTTGCCTGAGTGCGGTCTTGATTAAAAATCTGTTGCCGCGGTTTGAATGTTTGCACGCCAACAGTCGGACTCATAAAATCACCTCCAAAAACCGTTCGTCTCAACGGCTGCTGTTGTTTCAACTGTCTTCAGACCCGGGCAGCAACTCTCAGTTTAGCACTTCGCGAGCGTGGATTTCGCTCAATCTCCGCATGCGAAACCTCCACCGGACGCCTGGTAAGCACTCTGTAAGCCGGATTATCTGCAAAAGCCCTCTTGACCATGCGATCTTCCAGCGAATGGAAGGTGATCACGCAGATCCGGGCACCTTCACGTAAAACCACGGGGGCATCTGCCAGAAGATCGGCCAGGTTGGCAAGCTCAGAATTGACAGCGATCCGGAGAGCCTGAAAAACCTTGGTCGCCACATGCACCCTGGACGGATGGTATTTTTTAGGGACCGCTTCAGCGACAATCTCAGCCAATCTGGCTGTTGTCGTGACCGGCTCTTTTTGACGGGCCTTCACCAGAAAACCGGCTATCCGGCGAGCCTGCCGTTCTTCCCCAAAATGGTAAAATATATCCGACAGCTGTTCTTCTGAAAGCCGGGCAACCAAATCAGCCGCAGTTTGCGTTTTTCGTTGATCCATCCGCATATCAAGCGCACCTTCCGACCGAAAACTGAACCCGCGCTCCGGACGATCCAACTGCAAGGAAGAAACGCCAAGATCAACTACTAATCCGTCAATACTCCGTATTCCCAGGCGGGCAAGCTCAGTCACAAGGTTGGCATAGGATGCCTGAACGACATGAACCCGATCACCAAAGCCGGACAATCGATCTGCAGCCAGTTCAGCAGCTTCCCGATCCCATTCAAAACCGATGAGATGTCCACCCGGTCCGGAGCCTTTCAGGATCGCTTCAGCATGTCCTCCCAGGCCGAGTGTCCCGTCAACATAAAGACCGTTCTGTCGCAACTGCAGCCACGCAACCACCTCATCCACCAGAACAGGTGTATGGACAAGCTGTTGCATACTGCACATAGAGAGTGAGCTGTTAAAAAATACGAAGACGCTGAAGATCCGGTTTCACAACAGGGTAATTCTGTTTGGCATCCGCCGCCTCTGCGTGCCATGCCTGCTGGTCCCAGATCTCAAAATGCCTCAGCATGCCAACAACCGCCACTTCCTTCCCGATTTCCATTTCAGACCGTAAGGTTGGAGGAACCAAGATACGCCCCTGTTTGTCCACAGAGCACTCGCAGACACCGGCTATAGCATAACGGGCAAATTGTGCAAATTCCGGAGTGGTATTTTCACCTGTCAGCAGTCTTTCTTCAACCGCTTCCCACTCAACAACCGGATAGACGCGGAGACACTCAACCCAATGTGTTACAATCAGATCTTCAGAGTCATAACGGTCTCGAAGCACTTTACGCAATGGCACCGGGATAATCAGTCGACCCTTTGAGTCCAGAGTATGCTTCGAAAGACTCCGAAACCGCGACACAGTATCTTTGACCCCTCAACTGGAAGGTTTAGGCTTAATCACCCACTCTCAACCATTTTACACCACTTTTCACCACCGCATGGCCATCTTGTATACGAACATGGCCTGTGAGTCAAGAAAAAACACTGGCTAACAAAAAACGGACACGATGAATCCTCTGCTTACGGACATACAAAAAAGACGAGGTCATGCGCAGTAGCCCGACAAGTGCTCGAGTACGGGCTGAAACAATGCCTCATGGTCAGAAGTGACAGCACGGGACGGTCAGGATTAAATCCTGCGGGCGGAATGAGAAAAAAAGAGAGAGAAAAAAGGGGAGTGGTGTGTATAAACCGAAGGGCTATGTGTCGCTGTTATTCGGAATCATCAAATAAACGAGGCTGTTGAAGTGGGTTGACATGAAGAGAAAGACCAAAATGCTCATAAGCAAGAGGCGTGGCCATCCGTCCACGGGGAGTGCGTATCAGAAAACCGGATTGAATGAGAAAAGGTTCATACACATCTTCCAGAGTATTTTTTTCTTCACACACAGCGGTTGACAACGTCTCTAAACCGATGGGGCCCCCCTGAAATTTTTCGATGAGTGTCAGCAGAATTTTACGATCCATCTCATCAAGACCAAGCGGATCGACGTTGAGCATTCGCAAAGCCTGATCAGCAACCTCCCGTGAAATCACCGCATGGCCACCTACCTCGGAAAAATCACGAACCCTTCTCAGTAATCGATTGGCGATCCGCGGTGTACCACGGGAGCGACGCCCCAGCTCCAAGGCACCATCATCATCAATTTCTATATTAAAAACCCGGGCAGCTCTCTGGATAATTGCGACCAGTTCCTCCGGTGTATAATAATCAAGGCGCAACATGACGCCGAATCGATCACGGAGCGGCGGAGTCAGCAAACCGGCCCTGGTTGTTGCGCCCACAAGAGTAAAAGGCGGCAGATCCATCTTGACCGATCTGGCTCCCGGTCCTTGGCCGATAACCAGATCAAGCTGAAAATCCTCCATGGCAGGATAAAGGATCTCCTCAACCACATGGTTGAGACGGTGAATTTCGTCGATAAAAAGAACATCGCCGGCCTGCAGACCGGTCAGAATGGCGGCAAGATCTCCGGGCCGTTCAATGACCGGTCCGGATGTCACCTTGATACCTGCCCTCATCTCGTTTGCAATTATGTACGCCAGTGTTGTTTTGCCAAGGCCGGGGAATCCGTGAAACAAAACATGATCAAGTGTCTCCCGCCGCTGCAGAGCTGCCTGGATAAAAACCTGGAGATTTTTTTTCACCTGATCCTGACCGATATACTCATCTAAACGTCTCGGCCGAATGTCGACTCCCAGCTGAAGATCCTCCTGCAGGGGGTCGCCACTTACCAGCCGGGTGCTGGTCAGATTTTCTTCGTGTTTCATTGCCTCTTCTCTTTGTCGCCTCAGTCTAAAACGACCTAACGCGCTGCCAATAAACGAAGCGCACGCCTGACGAGCTCTTCAACCGGAGGAGGATCGGTGCTGTCTGCAAGTTGTTTTTCAACCGTCCGCAGAACCTGCCAGGCCGTTGCCTGGGAATATCCCAGGTTGATCAAAGCCGAGACCGCATCACCTAAAGCATTCACTGCCTGTGTGTCCGGTACCCTGGAAAAAGTCAAAACATCCGTATCATAACCGGATAAACCTTCCACCTTCTCCGCCAGTTCAACACAAAGACGTTGAGCAGTTTTCTTGCCGATACCAGGAAATGTGGTTAAGCGTGTCAGATCTTTTGTCATAACCGCCTGACAGAACTCTTCCACTCCTATTCCCGAAAGGATAGTTAATGCCAGCTTTGGCCCTATTCCGGAAACAGTTATCAACAACAAAAACAGTTCTTTTTCTTCCTTTTTACTAAAACCAAACAGGCTGATTGCATCTGCACGCACCACTGTCTGAATAAAAAGAAAACAGACCTGCCCATTATCCGGCAAAGCGTCATATGTACGGCTGGAGATAAACACCTCGTAACCGACACCGCCGACATCAACAACCACTGTCCCTGGACTCTTGACAAGGAGACTGCCATTGAGCGAAGCTATCATTGCTGCCCTGTAACGATGCGATTAAAGGACGACAAACGATGAAAAGCAGGACTGGCAGGCTGTTCTCCCGGTGAGCGGCCCGGTATCGATGCCCGGTGAGCATGGCAGATGGCAACGGCCAACGCATCCGCAGCATCCGTGGAGGGAGCTGCATCCAATCCCAACAGGACACGTACCATATGCTGTACTTGCGCCTTATCCGCTCGTCCGTACCCCGCGACTGACTGCTTTACGAGCCGTGCAGGATAATCGTAAACGATCAGATTACTGTGCCGGGCGGCCACCACTGCAGCTCCCCGGGCCTGTCCGAGTTTCAATGCGGAGCGCGGGTTACGATCCACGTACATATCCTCGACCGCAGCTACATCAGGAGCATACTGACTGATTACTCCGCACAGATCCTGGAAAATGGTCAGAAGTCGACGGGAAAAATCAGTCTCTCTACCCGTACGAATGGTGCCGCAGGCAACAAACGAAATCTTCGGCCCGTCGGCTGCAATGACTCCATATCCTGTTGTCCGTGACCCGGGGTCAACACCTAAAATTCGCATTCAAGACAAAATCGTCTAAGACAGCTGTTCCATGAGATCATCTGATATGTCGAAATTGGCATGCACTTTCTGTACATCATCGTGATCTTCAAGACTTTCTAGTAATCGCAGGAGTGACTTCGCCGCCTGCTCTTCAACCACTTCAACGGTATTTTTCGGAATCATGGCTAATTCTGCACCTGTAAACGGAACTCCGGACTTCTCCAGGTATTCAACAACATCGTTAAAAGTTTCCGGTGAAGTAATAACCTGAAAAGAATCCTCTTCTTCCACCACGTCTTCAGCGCCTGCCTCCAGAGCTGTATCCATCAGCTCATCTTCACTGGTATCTTCCTTATTGACCGTAAGTGTTCCCTTTCTGTCAAACATCCAGGCCACACAGCCAAACTCTCCTAGATTCCCCCCGCTTTTAGCAAAAAAATGACGGATATCAGCGACCGTTCGATTTTTGTTGTCCGTCATGGTTTCAACGAGAACCGCAACTCCGCCCGGACCATAGCCCTCGTACATAATCTCCTCATAGACAGCGCCACCAAGATCACCGGTGCCTTTCTTGATGGCACGGTCAATGTTGTCCTTGGGCATATTTTCACCCTTGGCAGCGGTGATGGCGCTTCGCAGGCGCGGATTACCCTCCGGATCACCTCCGCCCATCTTCGCAGCTATGGTGATCTCCCTGATCAACTTGGTGAAGATCTTACCGCGTTTAGCATCATTGGCCCCTTTTTTTCGTTTAATCGTACTCCACTTCGAATGTCCTGCCACGTGTAACTCCTCTCAATCAGATTCCAGTTATTTTAATCACGGCACGTCATTTTCCGGTATCCCTGGCCAAGAACAAATACTTCCCGGCTTTCCAGACGAGAACTCTTCGGTTTTACCACCTTCACACTTGTAAACACGTCCTTGCATTCCTGCACAAAGACCGGAAAATCTTCACCCTGGAAGACCTTGCAGTACAACGTACCCTTGTCATACAAGAAGAACGATGCCAGTTCGATGACGCGTCGGGCTAACCTGAGCGACTGCTGATGATCGGCATACTGGTTCCCTGTGGTACGCGGTGCCATATCACTCAGCAACACATGAAAACCAGGCCAATTTCCTCGCAGATAATCGACAAATTCTACGGAATATACATCATAACAAAGCCAATGAATTTCAGCATGTTGTTTTTGTACAGCCACCTCGGTGCACTGAAGATCAACCCCCACCACCAGACCATGTTCACCGACGACTGAAGCCGCATAGAGACTCCAGCTTCCCGGATGACAGCCGATATCAAGCACTCTCTGACC
>JAAYDD010000126.1 GCA_012729435.1 Desulfobulbus sp. | reverse complement strand
TTGAACAGGAGGAGTTCAGGAAGCGGTGTTCTTGCCGGTGGCGGGCAGTGGAGTGTCGGGGTTATTGACGGCTGGATGGCGGTTACAGGTGGAGAGAAGGTGCATCTGCTCCTTTTAAACAGATGTGAAAGGTAACAACCGGGCAACCGGTTTCAGGTGGATGTACTGTTAAAGAGACGACAGTATTCACGCACCAGCTGCCAGCGTTGAGGTAGACGGAGACGAAAGTAGATCGGACTCAGCATTAAGATTCGAATGGCTTCTCGTGAGTTCATGACAACACCTCCATGCAGTGGTTGTACTTTTGATATTCAAAAATCATTCCATATTTAAGAATGACGGAATAACAGCATGTTAATCAGGTGTGTTGTCGTTTTGTCTCAGAATTACCGGCAATCGATGCTTTTTTTCCGGAAAAACGGAGAAAAGGTGGTTTTTATACCGTTTTTACGTACAGATTGAGAGGAAACAGCTTGCTGATGTGGAGATGCCTGCTTCCCGGGCCAGTTGTTTTGAGGTATCAGGTCTCTTGATCCAGGTTTTGACCATGGCTGACATGGACCACCAACGGCACCCGGAGAGTCATTGCCTCTTCCATCTGCTGTTGAACCAGTGCGGTCACCTCAACCAGCTCATTTTCGGGAACTTCCAGAACCAGTTCGTCATGGATCTGCAGCAGCAGCCGGGAGTTGAGCTTACGGTCCTCCAGCTCATGATGCACCCGCAGCATGGCTACCTTGATGATATCTGCGGCTGTGCCCTGGATAGGCATGTTAATCGCGGTACGTTCGGCAAATTCACGCTGTACTCTGTTGCTGCTGTTGATATTCGGCAGAAGTCGTCTCCGGCCCAGAAGAGTGGTAACATAACCGTCTGTCTTGGCTTGTGTGATGACTGAGGCCATAAATTCCTTAATACCGGAAAAGTGAGCAAGATATCGATCAATGAAGGTCTGTGCCTCTTTCCGGCTCATGTCAAGTTGGCTGGCCAACCCAAAACTCGACATACCGTAAATGATGCCGAAGTTGATCGTTTTGGCCACTCTTCGCATCTCCGAGGTCACGAGTTCCGGAGCCACAAAAAATATCTGTGCCGCGGTTTGGCGGTGAATGTCCTGACCGTTACGAAAGGCGGTTACCAGTGAATCATCTTCCGAGTAGTGAGCCAAAACACGCAGATCAATTTGAGAGTAATCTGCTGAGAGGAGGTAGGAACCCGGAGCGGCTATGAATGCGGCTCGAATACGTCGTCCTTCTTCGCTGCGGATGGGGATATTCTGGACATTTGGATTACTTGAGCTCAAACGACCGGTGGAAGTTCCACACTGCTTGAAAGAAGTGTGTACCCGACCTGTTACCGGATCACCGAGTTCGGCTAACCTGTCCACATAGGTCGATTTGAGTTTGGCGAGATTGCGGTACTCAAGAATTTTGGCCGGCAGTTCATGGGTCATGCTGAGACTTTCCAGCACTTTCACGTCGGTTGACCAGCCGGTTTTTGTTTTACGCCCCCTGGGAAGCTGCAGTTTTTCAAAGAGTACTTCGCCCAGTTGTTTGGGTGAGTTGATATTGAACGGCATGCCTGCAGAGGTATAGATGGACTGCTCCTCAGCAGCCAGCCGCTGCTCAAACTCGTGAGAGAGTTGCGTCAGAAGCGCCGTATCGATCAAAATACCTGTATGTTCCATTCCCGCCAGCACCGGGATCAGCGGCCCTTCTATATCTTCCATCAACGACAGAAGCTGAGCCTGAGCCAGTTTTGGTTGCTGTTCACGGTAGAGTTGCAGCGCGGCGTACACATCTTCGCAACTGTAGTTTTTGGCGGCTTCCAGTCTGACCCGGCTGAATGCATCTTCGCTTTTATCACCACCGGTTATTTCTGAGTAACTGGTCATCTGGATTTCAATTTCCTGGCAAAGATCATCAAGCCGGTAGGAATGACGATCCGGATCGAGAAGCCAGGCCCCGATCATGGTGTCAAACAGGGGTCCGCGGAGTTGCATGCCGCCATTTTGCGGAAGCGCAAGAACAGCCAGATCAAATTTCAGATTATGGCCGATTTTGATGATACGCTGATCTTCCAGCAGAGGTTTGATCGTTCTGATGAGCTCGTGCAACTGCAGTTGACCGGGCTGCAGTTCACCGTCGTTATCACGATGACCGCAGGGAAAGTACCAGGCGTTCCCCTCATGATCGGAAAGTGACAGGCCAACCAGTTCTGCGTGGAGCGTGTTCAACGAGTTGGTTTCCGTATCAACGACCAGGAGTCTCTCTCCGGACAGTCGTTGGGTAATCGATTCTAATTCGTTGATATCCTGGACTAGGTGGAAGTTGGAGGTCGTGATTTTTGCAGCAGGAGCATGATTTTTGAGCAGTGAATAAAATTCTAACTCTGTGAGAAGATTGCGCAGTTCTGCATTATCCGGAGGAAGAATACGATAGCTGGCAATATCGGTCGGCACGTCAACTGCGGTATTAAGACGGACCAGATCACGGGACAGGAACGCAGCGTCTTCGTGGTCTCTCACTTTTTCCATGGTCTTTGACAGCTTAATGTCCCTGATCTGTTCATACAGGTTTTCCAGACTGCCGTATTCACTCATCAGTTTGAGTGCCGATTTGGGGCCGATTCCGGGAACACCGGGAATGTTGTCCGAGCTGTCGCCGGTCAAGGCAAAGTAGTCGAGAAGCTGAGCAGGGGGGAGACCATATTTCGACTGTACTGCGGTTTCATCCATTACCTTGTCGTTCATCGGATCCCACAGGCTGACATGAGGGGAAACGAGTTGCAGCAGATCTTTGTCGCCTGATACGATGACGATCCTGTGTCCCTGTTTCACCATTTTGGCAACAACGGAAGCGATCAGGTCGTCCGCCTCCTGATCGTCGTGTTCGAGCAGACAAAAACGGTATGCCTGGACAAGTTGACGTATGTATGGAATCTGCCGGGCAAGATCGTCTGGCATCGGCGGACGGTTGGCTTTATAATCCGCGTATAGCTGATGACGGAACACAGGTCCCCGGGTGTCGAAGGCAACGGCCAGATATTCCGGGGCCCGTTCTCTGAGCAGGCGGCGGAGAATGGTGGCAAATCCATAAACAGCATGGGTCGGCAGCCCATGGGAGTTGGAAAGCGGTTTGATTGCGTGGTACGCCCGATAGATGTAGGCACTACCGTCAATGAGATAGATTTCAGATGCAGACATGGGATCTCCGCGATTATGGGCATGGAAGATATATCAGGGCATAGGCCGATGGATTCTGTCGTGTCTGGATTCGGGATCTACCATGCGCACTCATGTGTTTCTCGAACAGATCGAATTTAGCAAAGCTCGCCGGAGTGTACCAGACATAAAAAAACCCACCGTATGCACGGCGGGTCTTAAAACGAACAGATCGTATTGCAGTGTTTTGTGAAATCTCAGTCCTTGCCTATCCGGACCCAGGTAGCCTGCAGCCCCTTGTCTCCTTCTTCCATGGCAAAGGTTACCTCATCACCTTCAGTCAGGTCTGCCAGCGTTCCATTTTTAAGACTGTTGGCATGGAAGAATACATCGGAATGATCACTGCTGACAATAAACCCGTAGAGTTCGTCCGGTACAATTTTGCGGATAACACCCGAGGTCTTATTGTTTGTGGAAGCGCCCTGTACCTTCGTGGTTTTATGGCTTTGTTTCTTTCTGACAATTTCTTTAAGCCGGCCGCCGAGCACATCGAA
This sequence comes from Desulfobulbus sp., assembly GCA_012729435.1. Classification (GTDB taxonomy): domain Bacteria; phylum Desulfobacterota; class Desulfobulbia; order Desulfobulbales; family Desulfobulbaceae; genus Desulfobulbus. Next base: position 1,675 of record JAAYDD010000126.1, on the reverse strand, counting down.
GGCTTCGACCAGCAGCGGTCGCACGCTTTCACCCCAGCGTTTAACTACAACAGTATCATTAGGTACCGCCGCCACAAGTCGAACCTCATGTCCACCTTCCTTATATCCAGGAGTCGCTTCAATGGTCACTCGGAGGTGTAAAACCAGATTGGCATAATGGCGAATCAGCTTGTCTCGCTCCTCATCGATTTTTTCCTGCCAGCTTTTCCGAAGGTCCAGGTTCTTGGCTTCGATCTTCAATTCCATAACCATCCTCCACAGAGAAAGATTCAACGGCCCCATGCCGTTTCCTGAGGTTGTATCGTTGTATCCTCATGTGAGCAATCTTCACCGGTTCTCAGGTTCCTTGTTTCCTGACAGATAAGAGGGAAGGACGTGACAAAACAGGAGAGAACGGGAAGAGAAGCAAGTGATTTTGAAAGGATACACGTAACCATGGCTGTAATATAGCCACTGACCTGCAGAGAAATCAAGAGGGAAGCACATTTTCTTGACGGTAGACTGTAGAGACCTGTATGGTAGGGCCATGAAGAGCCGGAAAACAATCGGAGTTGTCTTACTGAATCTTGGCGGTCCGGAGCATCCGGAAGAGGTCCGTCCCTTTTTGTATAATCTGTTTTCTGACAGACAGATTATCCGGTTGGGACCTTCCTTTTTGCAAAAGCCGATCGCCTGGGCTATTGCCCGCCGTCGCGCCCCGAAAAGCACAGCAAATTACGCCATGATCGGTGGCGGTTCTCCGATCAGAAAAACAACAGAAGAGCAAGCACGTGTTCTCGATCAGATGTTACAGGACGATGGCCGTTTTGTTGTGCGACCCTGCATGCGCTACTGGCACCCTTTTGCTCTGGAGACCCTTCATGAGCTCAGTCAGCTCGGCGTGGAGGAGATTGTTGCGCTGCCGCTCTATCCTCACTATTCCAAAGCAACCACGGGCTCGTCGTTGTTTGATCTGCATCGTGCTCTGAAGAAACTGAACCTGAATATCCCTGTTCGAACAGTTTCTTCCTGGCCGGCCGAACCACTGTTTATCGCCTGTTTAGCTGACAGGATTAGGGCTGGTGTACAAAGTTTTCACGGTGCGGAGGTACAGGTTGTCTACAGTGCGCACAGTCTGCCGGTACAGTTCATTCGCGAGGGAGATCCGTACGTGGAGCATCTCCAGGAGTCCATCGTGGCCGTTGAAACACACACAGGAATTAAAGGGCATCTGTGCTATCAGAGCAGAAGCGGCCCAGTGGAGTGGCTGGGACCGTCTCTGCCCGATATGCTGACAACCCTCGCAGGCGATGGATGCACCAATGTACTGGTGGTTCCGATCTCTTTTGTCTCGGATCATATTGAGACACTGTATGAAATAGATATTCAATACAGACGGATCGCCGAAGAGCTGGGCATGGGCTTTGCCATGACCGAAGCGCTTAACGCTGATCCCCGATTTATTTCAGGCCTGCGGAATCTGGTTCTTACCGGTCTGCGAGAGTGAATTGAGTTACTGTTGACCGTTTTCTACCGGAAAACTCCGCATCCGCACACTCATGATAAGAGCGATGGCTGCCATATTGGTGAGCAGGGAAGAGCCTCCATAACTGAAAAGAGGCAGCGGTACACCAGTGACCGGAAGAAGGCCCATCACCATAAACAGGTTGATCAGCGCCTGCCAGAAAATGAGAGC
>JAAYDD010000125.1 GCA_012729435.1 Desulfobulbus sp. | reverse complement strand
GCAAGCAGGTAGAGTGTTTTTTTAGTGTTGGACATCTGTTTTCCTCCTCTGTTTTTTTAATTACATGAGCTGATTAATCGAATCACCCAGCCGTTTGATACCCTCAACAATGGTTGATTCGTCGGAACACGAGAAATTCAGGCGAAGCGTATTGCTGTCTTTGCGGTCAACATAGAACGGAGTTCCGGGAACAAAGGCAACTTTCTGGGCTATAGCCATTTCAAAAAGTTTCATGGATGAGGTCTTTTCAGGCAGACTCACCCAGAGGAACATGCCGCCTTCCGGGTTGGTGCACTGAACGTTTGTCGGGAAGTATGTGTTGATGGCCTCGATCATGGCTTCTTTTTGTTTGCCATACTGTCTGGTGATGGCGGCAATGTGCGCGTCAAGGTCATTATCCAGCAAAAAGCGGTGCAGGATGCGTTGCGCCAGATAATCAGTGTGAAGGTCAGCAGCCTGCTTGGCCACGATGATCTTCTCCATGATCGGTCTTGGTGCCACAAGCCAGCCTATTCGCAGGGCCGGAGCCACAGTCTTGGAGAATGAACCGAGAAGAACTGTGTTGTCTGGTAACAACTGCTTGAAGGAGATCTTGCGGTCGCCGGTAAAACGGAGGTCGCCGTAGGGGTCATCCTGAATGATGAGACAGTTATGACTCCGTATCAGGTGAGCCACTGATTGACGGTTTTCGTTGGTATAACTGATACCGCTGGGATTCTGAAAGTTCGTTACCGTATAAAGAAGTTTGGGCTCGCGTTCACGCAGCACCCTGGCCAGGGCGACGGTATCCATCCCGCCTTCACGAACCGGCACAGGATAAAAGCGTGGCCGGTACAGGGAGAATGCCTGGATCGCACCAAGATATCCGGGTTCCTCAATGATGAGATCGTCTCCTTCGTTGAGAAAAATCTTGCCGAGCAGATCGAGCCCCTGCTGTGAGCCGGTTGTAATGAGGATGTCTTCAACCGGGATGTCGAGACCGTCTTTCTGCCGGTACCGATCGGCAATAAACTGCCGGAGTTCTAAATAACCTTCTGAGTTTGCATACTGTAAAATTTCCCGACCGGCCTCTTCAAAGACATCATGGGCAGCCTTCTGCAGTTCCCGGACCGGAAAGAACTGACGGTTCGGCAGCCCCCCTGCAAAGGAGATAATCGATTTATCAATGGTTACCTTAAGGATCTCACGGATAAACGATTTTGGTACATCGGTGATCCGGTCGGAGAAAGCATTTTCCATGGGAACTCCTGTGAGGGGAAAGTTGCTTGCCGGGTTTACATCTGCTGCTGGTTTAAACATGGACTCCACCTTTTTTATCATGCAAAAGATCTGTGCGTACGATATACGGTGGCCTGGCTCTTGGCGACAAGTTTCTGGTTCTTTCTGTCAGTAACCACAATGTCATAAAGAGCGGTGGTTTTACCTGAATTCACCTCTTTTGCTTCTGCCACCAATTGGTCTCCAAGAGCGGCGGGTCGGAGAAAGCTGATGGCTACACTGAGGGCCAAGGCGGTACAGCCGTAAGAGTTGCTTGCCGCGGCAAAGGCAATGTCACCCAGGGCGAATATCAATCCCCCGTGGGTTGTACCGTGAAAGTTGAGCATTGTCTCACTGACGGTGAGCGACACCCTGCTGTATCCGGGTTGGATGATCTCGATGTCAGCACCTAACCAGTTGCTAAAGGCATCGTCACGGATATGGTTTTCAATTTCCGGTTGAATCATGATCTCTATACTCCGTATTGCTGATACCATGAGCACGCAGCATACCGGACAGCATCCCATGTTTCCGAGGGTGTATGCCGGAGTACTTCAGCTTTTTCCCGCACCATGTCGCCCAACACTTATGGCGGTTGAAGGGGAAAACACCGGCTGTCACCTTCTGGCCTGTGATGTCTGCCGGCCGGATCGTGCTTTGTTCATGTCTGTTGGCCGTCTTCTGTCTGCTGCAGAAGGCCTTTGCACCATCACCCGGTACTGATTCTATTATTTCAGCATGGATGACGTGAGGCTGCAGAGACCGGTCAACCTGACGGTGAAGCACTCTATAGCGTCAGAGTGAGGTTTTGTCCAGAGATCGAATGGGGGTTTTGCCGGCCGGGTCTTTTACAGCCGTTGGAAGAAGAGAGGGGCGGAGACAGTCGGTCTTTGAACTGGAACCTCGTCAGTGTGGAGTTGCGCTGTTGAAGTTTGTGGTTTCATCTGAAATGGATGTTTGTGGGGAAGCAGCAGGTTTTGACCTGATCGAATGTTTTAGAGGCTTAATTTTATAGCATGTATTGTTTCTGAGAGCAGGATGGGCTAATAGTTGGTTTTGGGCCGGGTGCCTTTTGAAAACGCAATCATTAGGTTGAAAAGTACCATTATGCAGGAACTGTTAAATTCTTCTGTTTTCACCTGGGTTATTGTTCCGGCTTTAATCTGTATAGCAAGGATCACCGACGTTTCTCTGGGGACATTACGCATTATTTTTATCTCAAGAGGGATGAAGTTGCTTGCTCCTCTTGTCGGATTTTTTGAGATCCTTATCTGGCTGATCGCTATCAGCCAGGTTATGAACAATCTGGATAATATAGCTCACTTTTTTTCCTATGCAGTCGGATTTTCTCTTGGTAATTATCTCGGGATTCATCTCGAAGAGAAACTGGCAATGGGAAAAAATGTTATTACAATTGTTACTCCTGATGACGCTTCCCTGCTCATAAACTTCCTTAGAGAGAAAGGATTCAGTGTGACTGTTGTAGATGGAGAAGGAGCTAAGGGAGCCGTTCATGTACTGTTTACTGTTATCAGACGTTCAGAGTTACATCTTGTAGTTTCAATCATTAAACGTTTCCATCCAAAAGCCTTCTATACTGTAGAGGATATCCGCTTTGTCGCCGGCGGGGTGTTTCCGGCGGTTAGCAACACGTCCAGATTCAAGTTTCTGTCATTTTTGAATGCAAAAAAATAAAGGAGATGTCCCGGTCCCGGGGAAAGAACACAGCGCTGCGGGGGCTGGTAAAGGGTAAATACGTCTCTTCCGGTTTATCTGCCCGGAAGGCTGTCTGTCATTGACAGCTGTTTCTGCAGGCAGATAAGTGATGTGTCGCCGGATGACAAAAATGAAATTTTCTGCTGAGGTGCAAACGGGGAACCTGTCTTGCAGACGGTCTGCCGGCTGGAATGAAGCCGGGCTTTTTTTCTGATCGTGATACTTCTGTGAGGCTCCGGATAAACCGTGCTGCT
>JAAYDD010000124.1 GCA_012729435.1 Desulfobulbus sp. | reverse complement strand
TAACCCGTATGTCTTCTGGAGAGAAGAAGAGGTGCCCGGTGGCTGGGAACGTGACATCGTAGAATTTAGAAAGCGTCACGCTGCCTAAGTTCCGTAGAGAATATCCTTAACGCAATCACTTTATGAGGAGATAAGATAATGGGTTACGATCCGAATAATCCTATGGAAGGTCGGATTACCGACTTGGGGCCGCGCTATTACGGTGATTTTCTGCCGCCGGTTATTAAAGAGAATAAAGGTAAATGGCTCTATCACGAGATCCTGGAGCCAGGCGTACTTGTGCATGTTTCTGAGACCGGTGCAAAGGTTTTCACGGTTCGTTGTGGGTCAGCCCGTCTCTTGACTGTAAACCGTGTCCGTCTGTACTGTGATATTGCAGATCAGCACTGTGACGGTTATCTGCGTTTCACAACCCGGAACAACGTCGAGTTCATGGTTGACAGTGAAGAGAAGCTTGAGGCGTTGAAGGCAACCCTGCTGAAGCACAAGAACGTGCTGCCCATTGGTGGTACCGGTGCCTGTGTGACCAATATCGTTCATACCCAGGGATGGATTCACTGTCATACACCGGCAACTGATGCATCAGGTCCGGTTAAAGCGGTGATGGACGATCTCTTTGAATACTTTGGATCCATGGTCCTGCCTGCTCAGGTCCGTATCGCTCTGGCCTGCTGTCTCAACATGTGCGGCGCCGTTCATGCTTCCGACATTGCTATTCTCGGTATTCACCGTAAGCCGCCGATGATCGATCACGATCGCATTACCGGTGTGTGTGAGATCCCGCTGGCCGTTGCTTCTTGTCCTTTGGGTGCAATCAAACCCGCAAAGGCAACCAACTCCGCTGGTGAAGAGGTGAAATCAGTCGCTGTGAACAACGAACGGTGTATGTTCTGTGGTAACTGCTACACCATGTGTCCGGCCATGCCTCTTGCAGATCCGGATGGTGACGGTATAGCCATACTTGTAGGCGGTAAGGTTTCAAACACGAGATCGGCCCCTAAATTCTCCAAACTCGTTGTTCCGTTCTTGCCGAACAACACCCCCAGATGGCCGGAAGTTGTCGCCTGTGTGCGTCAGATACTGGTTGCCTATGCTAAGGATGCCAAGAAGTATGAGCGCCTTGGTGAGTGGGCAGAACGAATCGGTTGGGAGAAATTTTTCGAGAAGGCTGGTCTGCCCTTCACCGATAAATCAGTTGACGATTATCGACTGGCGTACGACACATGGCGTACCACCTCGCAATTCAAGTACACCAGCCATACCTCAGCTTACACCGAATAACAACAATGTAGATGTGATGATCGGCCCTAGTATCTAGGGCCGATCATTTTTGATTTTCCCCATGACGAGGAGCATGTTATGGCACTCAGCATAGAAGAGCTAAAAAAAGCCATCATTGAAAAAGCCAAGAAATCGCCAAAACCCCAGCTGTACATTAAGGACTTCTACTCATGTGATCCTGATGCCAAGCCACGAGACATCAAGAAAGTCGCGAATGCCTTGGTCACTGAAGGTGAGCTGATGTTCTGGTCCTCTGGATCGACAACCATGTATGCACGACCGGACCGAATCCAGAACGAAGAAAAATAAGATCTTTTTTTCACCGTTCGCAAGCAGAGACCAGTTAATGGATCTCTGCTTTTTTTTTCAGATAGGATGTTGACCGACCTTATGATCCACTTCCTGGAGAGTACTGACTCGACAAACCGCGTGGCCAAAGAGATGGCTGCTGCCGGTGCTCCCGCCGGAACGGTGGTTGTTTCCCGCAGTCAGTCTGCCGGGCGAGGGCAGTATGACAGATCTTTCAACTCACCTCCCGGAGGCCTCTACTTCTCCATGATAGTTGAGCCTGCTCTGCCTGTTGCCAAGATACCGCAGGTCACGCTTGCTACCGGGGTTGCCTGCCGTCATGTCCTTCATGAGAAATTTCACATCAGCCCGGTACTGAAATGGCCGAATGATGTCTTCGTGTCTACAAAAAAAATAGCCGGTATTCTCTGTGAATGTCTTAACGCGCCGCAAACCGGTTCCGGAAATGTGAAAGTCATAATCGGTGTCGGTCTGAACGTGAATAGCGAGATGGAACAATACGATTCCGGGCTCAGACCTTATGTCACTACCCTGCGAAACGAGGTTGGGTACCAGATCGATTTACAGGAACTGCTTCACACTCTTCTTCAGGCCATTTCCCGATACGTAGGAGATCTTACGAAAGACCATGGCGCAGTCCTTGCTGAGTGGCAGCGATATGATATGCTGCTGGCCAACACCCTGAAATACTCTACAGGCAGCAGTTCGCTGGAAGGCATAGGGTGTGGTATTACACCGGAAGGTTACTATCGTCTCTGTGACTCTTCCGGACAAGAACACGTTGTTGTCGGGGGACAACTTCGCCAGGTCAAACGCCATTGACATTTGCTCCAGTCATTTACATTTATTTTCAAACCGATCTTCATTCTGTTTCGCAGTTTTCATTGACCGTTACTCATGAGTAATAACAGATTTTCTGCTCTTGTTGCCTACGAAACCACCGATGGTGTGATTAAACGTCGTATCGAGCAAAGGGAAATAGAGTCCCTGCCTGAAGGAGATGTCCTGATCCGCGTCCATTATTCATCATTGAATTATAAAGATGCACTTTCCGCCAGCGGTAATCGCGGTGTAACCAAGAAGTACCCGCATACTCCCGGAATTGATGCAGTCGGTACCGTCATCGTTTCAACGGATCCGGCGTGGCAGAAAGGCGACACGGTCATTTGCACTGGCTATGATTTGGGGATGAACACCGACGGCGGATTTGGTCAGTATATACGCGTGCCCGGCCGGTGGTTGGTGCGCCTTCCACATGGTCTGACAATGCTGGAAAGTATGCAGTT
>JAAYDD010000014.1 GCA_012729435.1 Desulfobulbus sp. | reverse complement strand
TACAGCCGCTGTGCGTCCTTCGCACAGAATGACTGTTGCAGGTGAAGGGAGGTGATGCCTGAGCCAGGTTGATGTCACTCCGCGCGCAGTTGCGGAGTCCGTGTCCGGTGCATCAGGGATGATGGATTCTGCGGCTACGACCACTGTGCGTCCTTCACGCAGAATGACGATGAAACTACAGTATACCCCTGTGTCCCGCGCGGTTCGTTCAGGCAGGAAATGAAGCGAGAGGCCTTTAACCGCTGATACTGTCCCTGAGAAAGGTTGCCGCCGCACCTGAACTGTTCATTCTTCTTTTGTGTACTCCTGCTGCAGACAGGCGCGCAGCTGTTCTTCCACCGGCAGCAGCTCCTCTCCGGAACGTCTTCTCGGTCGGGGCAGGCTCACCGGTATATCAACAAGAACTCCCCTTCTGCCCAAAACGATGATCCGATCACCCAGGTATACGGCCTCGGCCACACTGTGGGTTACGTAGAGGATCGTCTGTCTCGCATGGGCATGCACCCGCAACAGCTCGTCCTGCATCCGCTCCCGGCTGTGGGCATCCAGGGCGCTGAAGGGCTCGTCCATGAGCAGCGCCCGTGATGCCAGTGCCAGTACCCGGGCAAGGGCCACCCGCTGCCGCATCCCGCCGGACAGGGTATATGGATACTGGCGGGCCTGGGCTGATATTCCCATAAACGCCAGGTACTCACCGGTCATCTCTTGCAGCTGACGCCCCCGGACACCCTGCTGTTTCAGGGCAAAGGCGACATTGCCGAATGCGGTCAGCCAGGGGAAAAGCGTGGCATCCTGAAAAACAACGCCGCGCTCCGGCCCGGGGCCTTTCACAGGGCGGCCTTCAAACAGCACGCTGCCGGATGTCGGAAATACAAATCCTGCTGCCAGATTAAGAAGCGTGGTCTTGCCGCAGCCGGAAGGCCCAAGCACACAGACCACCTGCCCTGGCACAACGTGCAGATCAAGACCGTCAAAAACAATCACCTCAGACCTGTCCTGCCGGGTATAGGACAGACAGACCTTGTCAAAGCGGATCATGGCTTTTCCAGGGTCTGCGCCCAGCGGGCAGTGGTCTCTGCTCCAGAGGATGCAGAACAAGTCGCTCCACCACAAGACCAATGACACAGATGACCGTAATGCAGGCAAAGGCGGCAGTGTAGTCAAGGGACCAGCGCGCCTGACTGATGGAATAGCCCAGGCCCGTACCCGTACCGACTACCATTTCTGCCGCAATCAGCACCCGCCATCCGGTTCCCAGGCCAATACGCAGGCCACTGAGAAGTGAAGGCAGGGCCGCAGGAAGCAGTACCTGAAAAAAGAGCTTCCCCGTGCCGGCACCCATCATCTGCGCAGCCCGGACATACTGCACATCCACCCCTCGTATCCCGTGGGTAACGTTCATGGCAATGGGTGCAAAGGAGGCCACCGCAATCATGAACACAGTGGCCGACTCTCCAATGCCGAAAAGCAAGAGAGCCACCGGAATCCAGGCCAGCCCGGGAATTATCAGCAGTACCTGGGGAATACCGGCGCTGATGGCGGCAAACCACGGAATCCCGCCGGCCAGAAGTCCGAAACCAACACCCAAAACCGCAGCCATACCAAATCCGGCCAGCCAGCGCTTAAGACTCTCCTGAATATGGAGCCACAGGGTCTGATCAGCAAGGGGAGCACCACTTACCAGTGCCCACAGGCGGATGCCGGTCTGCCACGGGGTCGGGAAGTCCACGCCCCGTACCTTCTGAACACCCCAGGCGATCAGGAACCAGACCGCCAGAACAACGACAAAGGATTGTGCGCAGCGTACCCACTGTTGTGAAAACCGGGACATGAGCGTGTCTGCCTCCTGATACCGGTGAAGTACCGGCCATACATTGATCCTGAACAGGAGAAAAAAGAAACATCCGGTGGAAAAAGAGCTCTCTCTGGCAGAAACAGGCAAAAAAAAGGAAAAACGACTCTCAGAAGAAGGCAGACTCTCTTTTTCTGCCGTCTGCGAAGATGGTGCTTCAGTAGTGCAATCCTGTCCACTGCCAACCGGAAGTCCATAGCCGGAAATGTATACTAAAAAGTCAACACACCTGTCAAACTGTGCGCCAGCCAATATCCCTGGAGGTTTACCACCAGGTCCGTTTCTCCCGTCTCTGAATGTATGACAAGAGAATTGTAATTGCGGATCGTTCGTATTATATGTTGCCCGCTTGATGCACTGACCCGGTACATCAGCCGCACCGCGACTAACAAAAATGAAACACCGTATCACACCAGAACAGTCAGCCGCTCTGTACGATTCAACCGGCAGAACATCCTGAACGCAAGAGACCGCACCTCCGATCCGCCCTGCAGTTACGCTGCACCAAAAGAGTTCTTCATCATGTTCTCTGTCACGCTCCAGGCGGCTCGGGCAGCGTCTGTTCTCAGAAGAAGAACAACGGCAAATAACCATAAATTACAAAAACGAAACCAAAGTCAATATCATCTCAATATCCGCTATCTGGCAACGTCGTGAAAAAAGAGCACAAAACAAACCAGCCCTTTGTTGGCACAATGAATGCATGCATCAAAACCGTGGCTCTTGTTTTACACAACCATTGGTAAGGTGAAAACTATGCATCGTATCCTTCTCTCGTTTCTTCTCACTCTCTTCTTTTGCCTGCCGGCATATACTGCGGCAGCCAGCACCCATGCAATCCACGCCGAGTGGTCTCGGTACTCCGCTCCGGCAGGATTGACGGTTTCCGGCTTTAACCTGTATCAGGACGGCGATCTGGCCTGTCAGGTAACCGGAGCCAGGGCGACCTCTCTCGACTGCTCCGTGTCTGTTGAAAGAGACACCGCAAACTTCACTCTGACCGCCGCTTTCACAGACGGTACTGAAAGTCCTCATTCCTCACCCTTTACCTTTACAAAACCAAGCCCTCCCGCAGTTGGTGAAACCACAACTATCCGCGCACAGTGGGCAAGTTACACCGCACCTAGCGGATACACCACTTCGGGCTACAACCTGTACATGGAGGGCGCACTGGCCTGCCAGACACAAAATGCACGCGCCACCTCCCTTGACTGCACAGTGTCTCTTCCAAGCGACAGAACGAACTTTACTCTGACTGCCGCGTTCACCAACGGCACAGAAAGTCCACATTCCGCGCCGTTTACATTCAACAAGCCAAACACCAACCCGACCCCGCCGGCAACCCCGCTGCAGGCTGCTATCACGTCCAGCGTCACCAGCGGCACCGTACCTTTTACCGTGAATTTCAGCGGAGCAGGATGCACCGGCAACATCAGAAGCTATCAATGGGATTTCGGCGACGGTTCGACTGCAACAGGATCCACAGCTAACCACACCTACACCACCGCCGGATCATATACGGTACAGTTGACAGTACGCGACAGCTCCAACCAGACCAGCGTTGCCACCACAGTCATCAACGCCTCTGCGCCGGTGGTCAATCTGCCGCCGACCGCTGCAATCTCCGCATCTGCCACCAGCGGTACAGCTCCTGTCACCATTACCTTCAACGGCTCGGGATCAAGCGCCGGCAGTGCTGCCATCACCTCCTACAGCTGGAATTTCGGTGACGGTTCAACCGGCTCCGGTGCAACCGCTTCTCACTCCTACACAACAGCCGGCACCTACACCGCCACCCTGACGGTAACCGACCGCAACGGATTAACCGACTCTGCAAGCACAAGGGTGGTTGTCTCGGCGTCCGGCAATACAGGTAATACGCTTAACGCAGTGATCGGCACCTCTGCCACAAGCGGCCCGGCACCGCTGACCGTTGCCTTTGACGGCTCCGGATCCACCGCAGCATCCGGCAGAACCATCAGATCCTATGCCTGGGATTTCGGCGACGGCAGCACCGCCACCGGCGCCAGCACCTCCCACGCCTACACCTCGGCAGGCACCTATACCGCCACCTTGACGGTGACCGACAACAGAAGAGGAACCCATTCAACGAGCACCATCATCGTGGTCTCAGCACCGAGCAACAACACGACCCTCAATGCGGTCATCAGCACCTCCACTGCAGCCGGTCCGGCACCGCTGACCGTTGCCTTTGACGGCTCCGGCTCTACTGCAGCATCCGGCAGAACCATCAGATCCTATGCTTGGGATTTCGGCGACGGCAGCACCGCCACCGGCGCTACCGCCTCCCATGCCTACACCTCGGCAGGCACCTATACCGCCACCCTGACTGTGACCGACAACAGAAGAGGAACAAGCTCAACCTCCACACCCATTGTGGTATCAGCTCCGGTCAACAGCAACAAGGCACCCACAGCTGTGATAGCCGCCACACCAACCACCGGCACCTCACCACTCACTGTTACCTTTGACGGCTCCGGCTCTTCGGATCCTGACGGTCGGATCACCTCCTTTATCTGGGATTTCGGTGACGGCAGTACCGCCTCCGGGGTGAACACCTCCCATATCTACACCACGGTCGGTACCTATACCGCCACCCTGACAGTCACCGACAACAACGGTGCACGTCACACAACCGAAACCACTGTTGTTGTTGAAGAAGAAGCGCTCGTCGCTGACATCAACCTTGAAGTGGGTGAAGTTGAAGTTACGGACAGCTGGGTATTTGTCCGGTTCAACAATACCTTCAACGACCCGATTGTAATAGCCGGCCCGCCCAGCTTTAACGACACAGACCCCGCCACCGTACGGATCCGCAATGTCAGCAGAACCGGCTTCCAGATCAGAATAGCAGAATGGGATTATCTGGATGGTATTCACTACAGTGAGACTGTCCGCTATCTGGTCATGGAGAAAGGGCGCTCCACCCTGAGCGATGGCACCATCATCGAAGCAGGCAGCTTTACCGGTACCACGAGCTTCAAAGCGGTTGCCTTCAGCGAGCGCTTCAACAGGACCCCGGTGGTTCTGACCACAGTGGTAACCGCAAATGAGGCTGATACCATCAGTGGTCGTATACGAAACATCGACCAGTCCAGATTCAGCTACTACTTCCGTGAACAGGAGCGTAACAGAAACACCCATGTCAATGAAACAGTGCACTATATCGCCTGGGAACCGGGCAGCGGCACCATCGGCTCCCTGCAGTTTGAGGTGGGCACCACCGACAACTGTGTAACCGACTCCTGGCACACCCAGAATCATCAGAGCCGCTTCAGTCAGGCACCCTTCCTCCTGGCTGACATGCAGACAACAAACAATACCGACACAGCAGCCTTACGTTTACGTAGCAACACGGCAAACAGCTTTGTGGTCAAAGTTGAGGAAGAACAGTCTAAAGACTACGAAGTAAGCCATAGCGCCGAAACAGTCGGTTACATCGCGATCGGGCAGGGGCAGGCCGCTTCCGCCCAGTCCGAACCAACCCAGTCCGACGAACCGTCCGGGTCCTCTTCCGGCTGGCGTTCGTGGCGCAGATAAGCAGCAAGTACAAGGGAGCAGTGGCAGGGTTGTGCGGGTTTGCAACACTGCCACAAGCAGAACACCTTGACCTGATAGCGTTGTATCGTCTTAAATAAACTATATCAGTCGGTTTCGGCTGTACACTGAATCACAATTCTTAATGAACGAGGTTTACACGTTATGAAAAAAGTTAAACTTTTAAGCCTGGCCCTCCCCACTCTTCTGATGGTTGCCAGCACTTCTTCTGCCTGGGCAGCACCCGCGGTGACCGGGGCAAGCGGTTCACTGTCTACCGGAAGTTCGGCCGTCGTTTCCGGCAGTGGCTTTGGTTCACATACCATGCAGGTGGAATCGCTCCAAAACTATATTGAGGCAGGAACAACTGGTCAAAAATTCACAAAGTCAGGATGGACACAGTCTGATTGGACATGGGCGAGCCCGATGTATGCAACGGATGCCTCCCATTCTGGAAATAAATCGCTGAAATGTTCACTCAGTTCCAACAACAATTACAACTGTGCTTTTGCCTATGTAATGCCAAACCCGGTTAATGCTGGGAACAAATTCTATGCGTCGTGGTGGGTCAAGTACAACGGTGACACCAACGGTCAATGGAAGATGTTCAAGTTAAAACAAAAAGAAACCATTATGGACAATCCCATGGAATTTGTCTTTTTTAACTGGTTTGCATATCAACAGATAGCGGGGGGCGCAGATTCAAACAACGTGGAGTACGGTATTTGGCCTCAGCAAAACACTATCCCAAAAGGGGATAACAAGTGGTATCGTTTTGAATTCGAAATGAATGCCGGAACAACGGGATCTTCGAACGGCAGTTTTACCATCAGAACAACGACTGACACCGGAGCTATTTATGAAGAGCGCAGCACCGGTAACAGAACACACGCAAAAGCTGGTGACGAATGGCGCTATGCTATCTGGCAGAACTATATCGGCAACGGCATCAATAGCGCAGTTATTCACCTTGATGACATCTACGTACAGACAGGGACACAGGCGCGTGTTGAACTCTGCTCCGGAAGCACATGGTCAAATCGGGGAAAATGTGAGATCCAGGTTCCGACGTCATGGAGCGCCTCTTCGATTCCAATAACTGTCAACACCGGCAACTTCACCTCTGGATCCTCCGCTTACCTCTATGTTGTCGACTCAAGCGGTACTGCCAACAGTTCCGGCTATCGGGTGAGCGTTGGAGGAACATCTTCAGGAGGAAATGAACCCACGCCTCCTCCAGTGACAGTTCCGGCTCCACAACTGAACTCCGTCAGCGCTCAGTAGCACCACACTTCATCTTCTGTTTTCACCGAAATCTGATAAACAGAAGTAAAAGACAGCTGCACGTACAACAGTAAGTAGAACCAACCTTTTACATTCCATCATCATCTTTGTTTAATCAGCTCAGATGATGATGGAATTCTGATAGGCCTTCCCCTTCAAAAATCCTTTCTTGTTAAGCCCCATCTACCTCCTCTATTTTACACCTCAGACAAAAACAATACAAAGATCACAGTCATCTACTCAACGACGTAACATCTTCAATTTCTTCTTTAGATTTGTTAAAAAATCCTGATCACAAGACACCAGTTGATTCACAATCGAGTACAATAAATTGACACTTCGATTACAATATATCTAATTGCACAACAACCTTATCGTGCAAGAAATTCCTGTTCCGGCTATATTGATCAGTCATCATAAACAATTTGTGTAGCTTTTTTGCTGCAAACAGAAGTTCAACGTTTCCTTCAACATCCTGGATTCATCTGCTATGAAACAATTCAGACCAAAACTGGTGGGGCTGCTGACCCTGCTGTTGATTATCCACATGTCTCCAGTCGCTTGGGCGATGCCAAAGATAACGAATGTTACTGGTACCATTAACGATGGACAACAGATTACCATCAATGGCATGGGATTCGGCACAGTCGGCCCGGTAATACAACTGTTTGATTCGTTTGAAAAAGGTGCATTGAACAACAAAATTGCTACCACCATCAATTCCGCCGATATTGGTAATTGGACCGCCAGTGACACTGGGAGATATTCTGACGATTTCGCGCTAAGCGGCTCCCAATCACTAAAGGTTGATTTTAGTCTCGGTGGCCTGGTTTATAACCATTCATTATTACGGTTTCAGGGTGTTCGAAATACCGATATCTTCGTTTCCTGGTGGCAGTATCTGCCGGTAAACAAAGTTGTGCCTGGTTCAAGTGGGGCTGAAGGACCAAACTGGAAATGGTTCTGGCTGGGAGATGAAGATGATAATTGGCCCTGGGGATCGGATTTCACCATCACCTGTATGAGCGACAACAACTGTGACAACATATGGGGTCCGAGTATTCAAAATGACACTGAATTACCCAAACTATCCGGAAACGGTTACTTTTCAACCACCTTTCAGAAAGGAACGTGGTTTCGGGTGACCGTTGCCCTACGTAATTCATCCGATAAAACTGGATACATCTGGTACCAAGAAGTGAGTAAAAACGGCAACACAATACAGGCTGATCTCACCGGGGTCACCACAGCGCACTCTACAGACCCGTGGAACATATTCGCTTTGCCCGGATATGGCCGGAATGACATAAACGCGGTGCTCTATTTTGATGATGTATACATTGCAACGGGTGATGGAGCGCGCGCTCGTATAGAAATCGGTGAAACGTCAACCTACTCTGCTTGTAAAAAACTTGCAATTATGACACCGGACACCTGGCAACATAACCAAATCAAAGCAACTGTACGACAGGGACAGTTCAAGAACAATGACAAGATCTACCTATTTGTGATTGATTCAGACGGAAAAGTATCATCCGGATACGGCCCTCTGATCATTGGCCAATCTGACAATTTATAAAAACAATCGCCGCTCACTTCCGGAGCAATTACTGAACCGATCATCAAAATAAATTTCTTAACATGAATGCGTCACTGAATTTGGGTTTTCTCATTCTCCTTGATATTCCATGGTACTCTTCACATGTCTGGCATTAACGGTATACTCTCCTGGAAGCGGGATGTACGGCAATGCATGACAGCAATGAATCGTTCTCTCGCATATCACGATTCTGCCCTCCTGGACTTGCCCGTTGACGAACACTTTGCGCTGATTCAACAACAGACAAAACGGGACAGTTCAGTAGCCGGGGTTGGGCATCCCGGGCGGTTTGGGGACTGGGTTCTTGCTTATATAGGCAAAATCTACAACAGTGAAGAACTGGAAAAAAACCTCATTTACCGCGGCTACAGTTTTACATCTGCAAATGACGCTGAATTGGTGCTCAAGGCCTGGGACTGCTGGGGTGAAGAGTGCCTACCCAGGCTTGAAGGCCAGTTTGCCTTCTGTATCGCCAACGCCGCGGAACAACGCTTTCACCTCTGTCGTGATCGCTTCGGCACGAAGCCGCTCTTTTACAGCAACACAGATAACGAATTCCTCTTTTCCTCAAACCTCCGCACGTTGATGCAAGCCCGGTCAAGGAAACCGGAACCGGATCTGGATGCCCTGGCTGTTTTTCTGGCCATTCACTATGTACCTGCACCGCAGACCGGTTGGAAGTATCTCCAAAAACTTCGTCCCGGTCACATCCTGACCGCCACATACAGCGGGGGCCAATTACAGGTTGCGGAGCCCGTTGCCTGGCACAGGCCTTTTTCTCCCATTGACACCAAAGAAGGAATTTCGCTGGACAAACTGGACAGAGTTTTAGCTCAAAGTGTGCAAGAAAAGATGGGCAATGCACCTCCCATCGGTGCCTTCTTAAGCGGCGGCGTGGACTCCAGTCTTATCTGTCACTATGCAAGCCAACACTCCACAGAACCTCTGCATACCTTTTCCATAGGGTTCACCGATGCCGGGCCCGAGTATGATGAAACCGCCTACGCCTTACAAGCAGCCCAGGCCATAGGAGCACGCCACCATGCTGTACAGGTGGAACTCGGTGGTATTTCAGAACGCATAGAACGTATCTTGACAGAAATGGACGAGTTGAACGCAGACAGCTCAGTCTTCCTCAACCACATTGTCTGTGAAGAGGCAAGCAGGTACGTGAGTGTCTGTCTCAGCGGCGCCGGCGGCGACGAGTTGTTCGGTGGCTACTTTCGCCATCAGGCTCTGTTGGCTCTGGAACTTCTTCACAAGATTCCAAAACCGCTCATCAGGGCTGTACGAGCTGGTCTCCAGCCTTTACCACAAAACCGTGATCAGCGTCTGGGGAACCTTGTGCGGCGTCTCATCCGCTTCTTCGACCAACGCGATGACGAGCAGAGTAATTTTTTAACCATTATCCGACAGGATCGGGTCTACCCGCAGAACCCTTCATTTTTCCAACAACCAGGAATACACACCTTGCTCAAAGCACTGGAATTTGATTTCAACCACTTTTTGGGTGATAACATCCTGAGCTTCACTGACAAAGTAGGAACACTGTACGGCCTGGAAATTCCCGTTCCCTTCCTTGACAGCAAGGTTGTCCAATTGGCCGAACAGATGAAAAACAACCAGCGGGCCACACTCTTTGCCAAAAAAATTCTGCTCAAACAGCTGGCAGCCCGCTATTTCCCGAAGAACCTTATTTACAGAAAGAAACAGGGGTTTGCCGCCCCTTTGGAGGTATGGTTAAGAAACCTGTCAAAAGAAGAACTGAAAAGACGCTGTCTTGGAGAGAGCGGCGCCTTTCTTGTTCCAGAACCCGTCATCAATCAGCTTGTTGACAGCTTTCTTGATGACAGGCGCGACCTCTCTTTACAACTGTTTGCGCTGATTGTGATGAATGCGTGGTACCAGGGAGGTAATTAAGAGGCAACATCCAACCAAACCTGTTTTTGGATGTTGGCAAGTTGGGGCCAATCATAGTTTGTCTCTACAAATTCAAAGGCATTCGTACCCAATTCCTGTCGTTTGCGTTCATCTGTATAACAGGTCACCACGGCCTCGGAAAAGGTTCTCGGATCATCCCGGAGTAAGAGTTCCCGACCATCAACAACATCAATCCCCTCAGCACCAATGGTGGTCGAAACAATGGCCTTTTTCATAGCCATAGCTTCAAAAATTTTAAGCCGGGAACCGCCACCGATCCTTAACGGCACGATGCATACCCTTGCCCGGGCAATATACGGCCGAACATCAGCCACCCATCCGGTCAGCTTAATGGAAGAATCCTCCCGGGCCGCCTCTTCCATTTTTTCTGTCGGGTTTTTACCGACAAAGACAAGATTGGCATCGGGCAACTCTTTTTTTATGTACTGCCAATGTTCATCAATAAAATAATAGGCTGCATCCTGGTTGCTGAACGTATCGTAAGACGCAGTAAATACGATGGAAGTATCAAATATATTTGAATCAGTCTCCCGGTAGAACCCAACATCCACTCCATTTTCAACAGTACGGGAACGACCGCCGTACTGTTCGATAACTGCACTGTCGTTCTTGCTGACAGCAGTACAAAAGGCAACCTGCGGGTACCAGTGCCTTTCCAGTTGTTCTATTTTTCTTGCCTGATTGAGTGCAACAAATTTCTTTAGAGGGTTTTTTGACTGTTCTGCGAACCGAAACCATATATCAGATTCGATATTGTGTGAGGAAATGACACATTTTCTCAGATCACATCCGGTCAACAGTGGGGCCAGGTTCGTCCATTCACAATGAATAACATCCGGGTACAGAGTGTGTATCAAAGAAGAAAGACGCTCTCTCAACTCAGGGCGCACATGATATACAGTCGAAAAAGGAACAGACTCAAACAGATTGAGAGCAACCCGCGCATAAAAAGAAATAGTCCACTTTTTCAGACGTCTGTCTTCAATAGGAACAACCTTGATGCCGATCTTCTCCATTTCAACAAGTTTTGTCTGATCAGCATCACCATAACAGAGCAACGTAATCTCAAAAGATTGAGCCAGGTGTTTCAACAAATTATAGGTACGGATTTTCTTGCCGCTATCAAGCGGAAAGGGAATCCATTCATCAATAACCAATACTTTTTTCATACGCGGCAACTGATAGCAAAATGGTCAAAATGTTCGGAACTTACATATCAATTAATTTAAAATTGTTTTGAGCTCAAAGCTTACCTTCTTTTCAGACGCAGACCGACCTGTTTATCATATGCAGTTTCTTTCTGGTCCCCACTATGGCTGAGGCCTGTACGAGTTGAAACCGTCTTATCTGTAGCACCTTGCTGCACCATCGTCCACATGGCACCAGACAACCCTATAGCGAACCACCAGTAGATCTCATAGGTATCCATACCGAACAGTCCTAAAAACAACCGTGCCCAGATAAAGGCCACCACTGCCTTGGAAACACCCATCATAAACTGCTCATCCGGGCTCCTGCAGCCCAACAGTCTTTTCTGCACCTGTCTGTTCACCTTGAATATCTGGTAGATCACCATGAAAAATGCGATCACCCCCACCGGGCCAAGGTTTGTCAACAGTTCGAGATAGAGGTTATGCGTGTCCTGAACGCGACCAAACATCTCCATACGTACCAGAGGAAAGGCACCAACGCCCACACCCAGCGGGTGAGCCAGGTAAACCTCCACAGCATCATGGATGATCTCCATCCTTGTTTCTGCAGATGCACCCTCCTTTTCCTTCATGGTGAAGATGGACTCAAACCGTTCTTTATACTGGTCAGGAAGAAACACAAGGGCGGTTACTCCGATTAAACCGGCCAGAATAAGGTATCGCCACTTGGCCTTCCCGGAACTGAGAGAAAAAAAGACGAGTCCAAGGCCAATGGTCGCCACATACCCGGTTCGCGAACCGGTAAAGATGATGATGATTGTACAGAAGAGAAGTAAAAGGAGTAAGGCTGCCTTCCAGATCCGGGAGACTGCCGGAAAGAGGAAGTAGACAAACGGCAGACATCCCACAGCCATGCCGCTGAATGAGTTTGGATGGCCATACATCGGAACTGAGCCATGCAGCCGCATAACTCCCTGATTTTGCCACATCTGTCCGCCGGTCACCCAGCCCACAAAACCCTCCTGGCCCAGCTTGAGCATGGCCAGAAGAAAGGCTCCCACCACCATCTTCAGCGCCCAGGGAGTCCGTACAAAGACGGACAAAAAAACAGCAAGCATGGCGAACTTCACCACCCGGTCGAAATAGATGGTCCAGGAATGGGAAAAATCCCACGAAAACAGCGAGTAACAGGTAAACACACCGAGAAGAAAGAGAACAGGCCCAAACAGGGGTGAGTTCTTTTCAGGTGTGGAAAAGTAGGTGGAAAACGCTCCCAGAGACAAGACAGCCCCAAGCAAAAACTCAAACCGGATTGCACCCAGCAAACCAATACGGTTGCCGAGTTGTAAATACCAGGTGACAATATAAACACAGGTGAGATAGACCCACAGTCTGTTCGGCTGATACCGTGGTGCGGGCAAGGTGGAAGTACTCATTTGACATGACAGATGGAGAATCTGAACTTACCAGACTGTTCCGGAATAATTTCATCAACCAACACAAGGCGGACCTGAGCGTCCTCACTGAAAACAGATTTCCAATAGGCAATCAGCTCCTTGCCCACCTGTTCGGTGTAAGTGGGGCCAACTACCAGACGCATCTCAAAGTCCAGCAGTGCATGCTGCACAATCTGCATCTGGTCAAGGCCGGTGAAACGGGTCAGGGTGTTTTCAATGAGCGAGATGCCCGCCACCCGGCTGCCATCCGGCTTGACCAAGAAGTCCGCCACCCGGCCGGCCACTCCCTCTATGAGCGGCAGTCCCCTCCCGCAGGAGCAGCGGCGATCCGACGGTATGCCCACGTCCTCCACCTGATAGCGGATAAAGGGCATGGCCTTATTGATAAGATCAGTGACCACAATCTTACCCGGTTCACCGGCAGCCACAGGCTGACCGTCCTCACCGATGAACTCAATGAAGAGATGATCGATATTCAGGTGCATGCCCTCATGGCGTTCGCATTCGCAGGCGATCAGGCTCACCTCTTCGCAACCGTACCGGTCGATCACCCGTACACCAAAGGTCTCTTCAATGACCTGTCGTTCCGATGGAATGAGCATCATGGAAGAGGAGAGAATACCTTTTGGCTGCAGGTCGGTGATGTTCAGTTTGTTCAGGTAGCATGCCAGGAGGTAGATGGAGTGCGCATGCCCGAAGAGAAGAGTGGGCTTCATACGACGCCAGCGGGCGGCAAAGGTCCGGACAGCCTCATCATCAACATGCATGGTGTCAAGGTAGAGTATGGGCTGCACCAGCCAGTGCCGTAACCGTTCTTTCAGGGTTTTCGGCAGGACCGGATTCCCCCAGCAGGCAGCAAAGGGTTCACCCGGTTCCCAGCCGGTCCAGCGGTCGTGCCGCCAGGCACAGCCGTTACGCATCTCACTGCACTCTTCCGTATAGTACAGTTCAAGGGATTTGCCCGTTGAACCTCCGGTTTTGGCCTGTTGGAGTTTTTCCGCCACAAAGCCCCGGCTCAGCATGGAGAGGCCTGCCTCACGCACCTCCTCCTTGGTCAGAACAGGAAGGCGCCGGAGGTCCTCGGGAATGCGGATCATATCCGGTGTTATGTCGGCTCTTTCAAAACGCTGTCGATAAAAGGTGTTTGTCGCATAAACTTCCTGCAACAGGTTCTGCAGACGCTGCCACTGGATGGTGCGGAGCTCTTCTTCCGGCAACCACTGGGTTTTTTCGAGCTCCTGCCACCTCTTCAGTCTGACAGAGCCGTTTTTCAGGGCAAGGAGTCGCTCAAC